>NZ_BAAJCL010000005.1:0-132696 GCF_057535655.1 Anaerostipes stercorihominis
AAAAACGAGAAAAATCAAGAAAAACTAAGAACTGGATAGAATCCTTTCGTTTTGGGTGTCTATGCTAGCGGGGACGTTTCACTTTAGTCTTTTGATTGAGTTGAAAAGCTTCGACCTTCACAGCATCATTTGCTTCTGCTTTATTTTGTACCTTTCAGAATAAAACTGACATCACCAACACGAAGAATATCCCGGCTTTCCTTAGTTTTTTTCTTAAAATAAAATCACTCCTTGAAACTATTTCATATTTTTTTCTGAAATCAGGTAATAAAACCCTTGATCTGGGATATTATAACGAATTTCTTCCAAAATATTTGTCGAAGGAATCCGAAAAAATTTATTCTCAAAAAGTTTACTCATCAATTTGGAATTGTTTCTCTTTCTATTTTTTTAAACTCACCATTGGACAGAGGCTGAAAACTGCCGTCTCCGATTCCAAGAGCTGTCTTGGCAAGCATATCTGCCATATCATTATGCAAATCACTGGAATGTCCTTTTACCTTTACAAATTTAATCTGCAAGGATTTTTTTGCCCGCTCAAAAAATTGACAATAGGCTTTTGTTCCCTCTTTTTTTGCAGCCCACTCTCCGGTACACCATTTCTCAATTCCCTCATAGTCATAATAAATTGCAATCTTTTTATAACTATGATTGATCGCATAATCCATGGCTGCCTTTGCTCCTTTAATTTCTCCGGCTACATTTCTCATGGAGATCAGACTGGAATCTGTATATGCTTCTGCAAAATATTTTTCTGATCCCTGCCAAATCAAAACCATTCCATAGGAAAACTTTTTTTGACTATGATCATAGCTTCCGTCTACATAAGCAATCAGCGTCTTTTCATCCACAACCATCTGTTGATTTTCATCCGAAGCCAAAAAAGCTTCTGCTTCCTCCTTTGTCTGAAATCCCTTATATCTTGCGTTGGGAAATCCTGAAACCTGTGCCTTACACGCATCCCATGTTTGATATATACCCAGAGTTCTTCCCTTTTTTACTGCATAAAATTTTCCAGCCATATTCTGATCCTCTTCTTTTTCAAATTTCTTTTTCCAACTCCATTCCTTATCCAAAACAAACCCTTTCAGTACACATGAAATCTTTCATGTAAAGCGTTTACTTTTGGTAATGCTGCGTTAAGCTAATCTTCACATAGTTGTTCCTGCATGAAGATCCGAAATTTGAATTATTTTCACCGATTTCGGAAGCTTCTTTTTGGTCTTTAATTCATATCCGGTTTCCCGGACATCCCGAATATGATAAGATCCGTAACCACAGACAAAAACTATTGCAATCCAACTAAGCAGGCAACTTCGATATAAAAACAGTAAAGCTTTCTTTGCTGTCCCCTGTTTCAAATATTTTTTTGCCGTCTTCCAGACGATTTCCATGATGGCACACACGGTGAGAAAATGAATCGTCAGCATCGCCCAAAGTCCATACACTCTCCATCCCTTATAGATCAAAAATCCAGTCAAACCAAGAGAAATTCCAATGCAAAGATGCCGGTGCTCCTCTAAATGAAAAAGCATTAAGGATCTTCGTATTAAACAAAAAGATAAATTCCCAAGGGAATCCAGACAACTACAGGAAGTATGTACTGTAACATCATTGATTCTGCTCCTTTAACGATGCTGCATAGACAATGGAAGTTCCAAGCCATGCTGTTCTAATAACACTTGATCCGTCAACAGTATTTTACTGTCTCCGTCTCTGACAATTTTTCCATCAGATAAAAGAATTGTACGATCACAAATATCAAAAATCAAGTCCAAATCATGAGAAGCAATGATTTTAGTTCCGGGAAGTTCTTTTAGAACATAAATTAAATTTCTTCGATTCCTCGGATCCAAGGCTACCGACGGTTCATCCAGCAGAATAATTTCGGGCTTCATAGATAAAATTGTCGCAATGGAAGCAAGTTTTTTTTCACCTCCGGAAAGCTGATAAATTTGTTTTTTTTGAATCTTTTCAATATGTACTGCAGACAGCGCTGCTTGTACTCTCTCTTCCACTTCCTGCTCAGAGTACCCGTAATTTCTCGGCGCAAACGCCACATCTTCATAAATTGTTGACATAAAAAGCTGACTATCCGAATCCTGGAAGACATATCCGATTTTTTCACGAATTTGTGCAAGATTTTCCTTTTCCACTGACATTCCGCATACAGACAGCTCCCCCCGGTATTCCGTCAGGATACCTACCAGAAGCTTTAACATTGTGGATTTACCAACACCATTGGCACCGATCAGCCCTATAGTTTCCCCCTCCTCTACCTGAAAAAAAATATTTTTAAGAACCGCTTCTTTTTCATGATAAGCAAACGATAAATTCTTTGCTTCGATTTTTTTCATAACACTCCATATCCTTTCTGCCGACGTCTCCCATGCCACTCTTAAAATCCGGCAAACCGCCCAATAATCCAAAACAACGGAATTTGACGGTAAAGCCAAAAACAAAGTACCCAGAAGAATGTATAACATATGTCCGACGCCCTTCCTTTTGTGCTATATTTGATCCGAAATGTCCCATCATAGCCCCGCAAAAGCATACTTTCATATACCACCTGCGCCCGGTCCACGCTTCGCAAAAGCATTTGCCCGGCCAAAGATCCCCAAGCCTTCCAGTGAATCCCTTTCTGTTTTGGCGCGCGCATTTCATAAGCCAATGTAATCCTCTCGGCTTCCTTCAAAAGAACAATGATATAACGTTCCATCAAAAGAAGCATGGTCAAAAAACTTTTTGGCACACGAAGACACTGGAGCCCATAACAGATCTGATCCATTGACGTGGTCGCAATGAACAAATAAGACGCTAAAATCGCATAGATTCCTTTTAACATTAATGTTATCATAGATACGCCCCCTCCTGTTACTGCAAAAGCTCCCATTTGCAGTATGATCCGATGGTCAAAAAAGGGATTCGCAATCCCTACGGCAGCCGTCAGGAAAAAAACCACCTTTAATTTTCCCACTGTCCGTTTTATAGAAATCCCACTCAATGTATACATAAAGAGCAGATAAAAACCCATGCCAAAAAGACCGATACCATCATATTTATCAAAGGATATTACGGTTAAAATATAGAAAAAAGTCACCAAAAGCTTTGACAGTGGATGCAGCCTTTGCATCCACTGATCTTTTGATGCCATATCGTCTAAATAATGCAGTTCATAGATTGTATTTCTTATCCGATTCACAGTTTCTTCGCTTTCCGTTTTTTTAATGACTGCAGCAATATACAAAGCAGGATACATACTGCTGCCACAATCAAGGCGCCCACAATCCCCGAAAAGGATGTGCCTGCCGCTCCATGACTCCCTCGAAAAGAATAATCCGGCAGCACTGCTGTAATCTCCTGTATATTTTTTGATATTGTATAAAAAATACCGCTGGCACCTAATTCTGCAGTTCCTGCCACTTTTTCCATAGACCATTCCAAACCGTCTGGATTGGAAGATGCCACAAGGGACAGCAGTCCTCCAATGACAAAGACAGCTCCTGTTAAAATTACAACCGTACCTTTGTAGGATAGTTTTCCGTGAACCTTTTGGCTGGTCCACAAAAGCTCCGGTCTTGCCTCATAAATAAAACACAGAACCGCTGCAGTAATCAATCCTTCCACCAGACCAATGACCAGATGAATCGGTTGCATCATTCCCGCGAATACCGCAAACGGAAGCTCTGTAATTCCAGATGCCAGAGTTTCAAGGGTCACAGAAAATGCACCCATCTGCAAAGTAAAGACACAGCCAAGAACCGATGCGAACATAATCCTGGGTTTTGAAATTCCACGGCGCATTGCAAGTCTCCAGATCACCCATCCTCCAACAAAGCACCCGTAAAATGCCATGTTAAAGATATTCGCTCCAAGAGCCAAAAGACCTCCGTCTGCAAATAATAAGCATTGTACCAAAAGTACGCCGATCATTGTAAGAAAACCGGCAAAAGGACCTAAAATTGCCGACAGCATCATCCCTCCGCACAAATGACCGGAAGACCCCGTTCCCGGAATGGTAAAGTTTATCATCTGTGCCGCAAATACAAATGCCCCCATTACTCCCATCATCGGTATTTTTTTTGTGTCTGTCTCTAAATGAACTTTTTTCATTGAATATGTCATCGCCGCCGCAGAACATACATACATTGTTCCGGCTACTGTCGGCGATACCAGCGCATCTGCCATATGCATTTTAAAATCCTCCTTCCTCTTTCTGAATATAAATATCCATACTTCCGGATCGAAAACCTTCCAGATCCAATGTCACATAGGAATATCCAAGCTGCTTTAAATGAGAAACCACAGATTCCCGATGTTCCATGACACAGGCAAAGGAATCTGGATCGGCCTCTATTCGTGCCGTCTCTCCATGAATCCGAGCCCTGACATTATAGAGCCCCAGATTGCGCAAATACCTTTCTGCCTGATCCACTCGTTTTAATTTCTCATAAGAAAGCTCTGTTCCATAGGGAAACCGTGTCGCAAGACAGGGCATTGAAGGTTTATTGGAGACCGAAATGTGATATTCTTTCGCAAACTGCCGAATTTCCTTCTTTGTAAGTCCTGCATCTGCTAAAGGGCTTAGAATCTTAAGCTCCCTGACCGCTTTGATCCCCGGTCTCCAAACATGAAGATCATCCTCATTGGTTCCTTCCATAACAACAGAAACCTCAAGCTTATCTGCCAGCTCTTTTATTTTCTGAAACAAAAATTTCTTACAGCGATAGCACCGATCATTTGGATTCTCTTTGATTCCCGCATCGGTAAGTTCATCAATCTTTAGCTCCAGAAAGATGGCTCCGGCTTTTTTGGCTTCTTTCGCTGCCGCCTGTTTCTCGCCAGATGGATGAAGCATCGTCTGCAAATACGCAGCATAAACTTTTGTGCCATATACTTTCGCCTGCTCACAAGCCATCCAAAGCAGGAAGCTGCTGTCAACTCCCCCGGAAAACGCAAGCATCACATCCTCTTTCGCATAACTTTTCATCCGCCGCCTGAGATCCTGAAATTTCTCCTGACTATTTTTCATTCTCATCTTTCCACTTTCTGCAAACTTCTTCATAAACCTCCCGATATGAAACCCCTTGCTGTCTGCTAATCGCTCTTATCGAATCATATTCCGGATAGGCAAATTCTTCGCCTTCATACTGACAAACTTTCAGCTGCGCTGTTCCCAACTGCGTCTCAATGGTTTCTGCTCTTCGTTCAAGAATGGTTCGCTCCATGGAAATGCAACGTATTCCAATGGTTGTGGTTTCCTTGAATATGATTCTTTCCAGTTTCTCCCGATCTTTTTTATCACAAAGAACATTTAACTGATATGCCGGACGATTTTTCTTCATATACACCGGAAAATAATGAACATCCTTTGCCCCTGCTTCAAATAAACGCTCCATGGCATAACCCAGTACTTCTCCGCAGGAATCATCAATATTGGCTTCCAATTTCAAAATCTGATCTCTGCAATTTTCTTTGGAACAAATCAGCATCCCTCGCAGGAGACTCGGACGCTGGTATTGGCGTTTTCCAAGACCGATTCCAATCTTTTGCACCTGAAAAACTTCGGGGATCCGGTCGGAAGTCTTAATTGCCGCTGCAATCGCGGCGCCTGTCGGAGTCACCAATTCTCCCTGTACCTCAACCAAACGAAGTGGCAGCTGATGCTGCTGCACAATATTTAACACAGCCGGAACGGGAATTGAAAGAATCCCGTGCTGACATCTTATCATGCCTTTCCCTTCACAAAGTTCCGGAATGATAACATTTTCAATTTGCAGATCATCTATGCAAAATGCCGCCGCACAAATATCCGCAATCGAATCAATGGCTCCAACTTCATGAAAATGGACAGATTCGATGGATTCCCCATGCGCTTTTGCCTCTGCCTGCGCCAGAATTCGGAAAATATCCGCTGCAATCTTTTTTGCCCGATCCGTAAGTCCGGAATGTTCAATTATGGAAAGACACTCCGAAAGGTTCCGATGGTCATGATGAGGAACATGATGAATTTCTTCCGGATTGCTTCTTTCATCCTTGTGCATATGTCCATGGAGATATTTCATATCATGATCATGATTTTCATGCGCTTGATCCAAGATCACATGAAAATCGTACCCTTCAATCCCGGCTTTCTTTTTCCTGCAGATTTCAATCTGAAATCCCTCTTCCGGTAATTGTTCCAACACCTGAATTAATTTTTCTTTATCTGCACCAAGGTCCAGCAGTGCACCTACAAACATATCTCCGCTGATTCCGCTCTGACATTCTAAATATAACGTTTTACCCATTATATACCCCCATTCGGTTAATCTGCGACGCCATATATCCTGCTCCGTATCCATTGTCAATGTTCACAACAGCAACCCCGTTGGCACAGGAATTAATCATTGTCAGCAATGCAGATATTCCGTTCAAATTGGCGCCATATCCGATGGACGTAGGAACTGCAATTACCGGTTTATCTACCAAACCTCCGATGACACTTGCCAGCGCCCCTTCCATCCCCGCTGCCACAACAATGCAGTTGGCGCTTTGAATTGTCTCGATTCTCGCAAACAACCGATGGATTCCACTGACCCCGACATCATAAATACGCTCCACAAAATTTCCGAAAAATTCTGCGGTCTGCGCGGCTTCTTCCGCTGTCGGAATGTCCGCGGTTCCCGCAGTACAGACTGCAATCTTGCCTGTCCGTTTCTTTCTCTGTTTCTCGATTTTAACAATACGGGAAATCTCATCATATTGAATTTCCGGATAATATTTTTTCAGCAGCTCATACTGGTATTTGGATGCACGAGTTCCAAACACCTCCCCTTCCTCTTCATATAACTTCCCAATGATTTGAAGTAAATGCTCGTCTGCTTTCCCGCTGCAAAATACAACTTCCGGAAATCCTGAACGAAGTTTTCTGTGAGTATCAATTTTGGCATACCCTAAATCTTCAAAAGGCTGCCTGCGCAAAAACCTCGCCGCCTCCCGTACTGACACTTCACCTTTCTGTACTTTTCTTAACAGCAGTTCAAGTTCTGTCATTGATTGGAGCCCTCCTTATTTAAATTGGTTCTACCAATTATTCTATTCTCATCATAATAGATTCCACAGGAAAAGTCAAGTTCTATTGTGCTATATGTATTTTTTAAAAACTATTTTTCATTTATTTTTATATATTTTGCACAACTTTTAGTCTCTTTGCTTTGAAACATTGAAAATGCCCGGTATTCACCAGGCATTTTTTCTTTGCAAAGACTTTTCAATTAATCTCGATCTCTTCCACCGAACAATAGAATCAAACGCAGCAAACTTAAAATTGCTGCTGCAGCGCTGGCAACATAAGTGAGAGCTGCTGCCGACAACACCTTCCGCGTCTGCTCTACTTCTTCTCCATACATAATTCCTGTATTTCCAAGAATTTTCAAAGCACGGGAGGAAGCATTGAATTCCACCGGCAATGTAATCAACTGAAATAATACTGCCAGTGAAAACAGAACAATTCCCACATTGATCAGCGTCTGATTCATACCAAGAAAAATTCCTCCGATAATAAAAATCCAAGATAATCCTGAGCCCAAATTTACCGCAGGAACTAACGCTCCCCGAATTGTTAACGGCGCATAATTTTGCTGGTGTTGAATGGCATGCCCGCACTCATGAGCCGCGACTCCAATCGCCGCAATGGAATCAGATCCATAGGTGGAATCGGAAAGACGAAGAACTTTACTTCTTGGATCATAGTGATCCGTCAGTTCTCCTCCTACTCTCTCAACAGACACATCAAAAATTCCTGCCTGTCTCAGGATTCTCTCTGCTGCCTGAGATCCAGTCAGTCCACAATGACATCTCACCCTCTGATATCTGCGAAATGTAGAATTCATTTTAGAGGATGCAACCATTGTAATAATTACACCAATTAAGACCAGAATATAGGTTCTGTCAAAATAAAAACTACCAAACGGAAAATACATAACAATTCCCTTCTTTCTCTTTACTTGTAAAAAATTATATCGTTAGTATCCAACGAAATCAAGATGTTTATGTGGAACTTTATGAAATATTCATAAGTTTTAGATTTATTTCATTCTGTTCTCAGTCAAAAACAGAAAGGAAATCATTTCAATTCTTGAAAACAGAGATGTCAAAACGATATTTCGTATGCGTTAAATGAATTTAGCCCGCACAAAATCAACGAATTGCGCGAGCTAAACTAAAAATTCTCAGAAAACATCCCCATAAATTCTGTATAAATGAATATTCGGTTTTGATATTTTTCCTTTTCCTGAATGAGAAATAGAAAAAAATTTAGTCTGTTTATTTTTTTCTAATCATCTTTAACTCTTTTATAACAGATCTTTTCTCAGTTCTTCCCCTGATTTTGGACTTAAATCAGCCGGTGCAATATCAAATACCGTCTTACATCCGCTCTGTCCCTCTTTCCATAATTTGTATGCAGCTCTTGCATATGCTACAATCACGCTGGATGTAAATTCCGGATTTGAATCTAACTTTAAACGATACTCAATCAAGTGTTGATTTTCTTTGTTCCATCCGGTGCAGCCGCTTCTTAATACAAATCCGCCATGAGGAATTGCACTGTGATCACGATCCAGCTCTTCCTGACTGATAAAGTGTACGGTTGTATCGTAATCGGCAAAATAATTTGGCATGGACTTGATTTCTTCTTCTACTCTGGCGGCATCCGCTCCATCTTCCAATACAACAAAACATTCTCTCGTATGTTTCTCTCTTGTTGTCAGCTCTGGATTCTCACCATTTCTTACTGCCTCCAGAGCAGCTTCTGCCGGAATTGTATATTGCTTTCCATCTTTTACCCCATTGACGCGCCGAATTGCATCGGAGTGTCCCTGACTGACACCTCTTCCCCAGAATGTATAATCCTTCCCTTCCGGAAGAATTGCATTGGCATACATACGGTTTAAAGAGAACATTCCCGGATCCCAGCCAACGGAAATAATTCCGACTTTTTTTCCTTCTTTTGCCGCTGCATCTACATTGGCAAAATGTTCCGGAATTCTCGCGTGTGTATCGAAGCTGTCTACCACATTAAACATCTTCGCAAACTCCGGAGTCTGTACTGGCAGATCTGTCGCACTTCCTCCGCACAAAATCATAACATCAATTTTATCTTTCCAATTCGGCGCCTCATCTACTTTACATACTTTTGCGGATTCTGTGAGAATCGTCACAGTTTTCGGATCTCTTCTTGTAAAGACTGCCGCAAGTTCCATATCAGGATTCTGTCTGATGGCACATTCAACTCCTCGTCCCAAATTTCCATATCCCATAATTCCAATTTTGATACTCATATGATTCTCCTCTTTATCTGAAGTTTTCTTTGATTCAGTTTCGATTGCCACTGCTACGCAATCAAAGAAAGTATACCATCAAAATCATGGGATTTCAACATTTATTCTCATTAGATCTCTTTCTTGTGATGCTCTCTCCAGTGCACCTTACAGGACATTTTTTTCACTTCCATCCGACAGACACAAACCTGATCTAAGGACGTCGGCATAAATTCCCAGTCCAATTTCCCAGATACTTTTTTAAGAATCTGATTCAATCACCTGATCAATTTTTTCCAAAACTTCTCTTTCCTGTCTTCACATTTGTTCTTTCTTCTCCTATTTTAGCATAAGCTGAAAATACCGCCCATCGCTGCTGACTTCCGTCGCTTTTCCTGTTATAATCATAGAAAACAACTATGTCTCATTCAGGAAAGAAGGAGTTTATCATCATGTCATTTACCGGTATTTTTAAAGCAAGAGATGGAATTGTTGCCATTGCAGATTCAAAAGCTTCCATCAAAGAACATGGACACTATATAGAAGATGTTGGAAGAAATCCCCAAAAACTTTTTCCTTTTGCCAACGGGATCGCAGTTACTTTTGGCGCCAACCAGATCCTTGTTCAAAATCCCAATGAGCTTTTCTCGAAAACAATTGCCATAGAAACCATTGTCTGCGAATATCTCCATCAAAAAAACACCTTGGATGCTTCTTTTTTTCAAACATTTTTAGTGAAAATGACGTCCAATCCGTCCAATCAGGAACCTGTGAATTTTTTAATCGGCCGAAAAATCCGCAACGGAGAATATCTTCTGGAACATCATCAAATTCGTGCAAATCGCTATGCCCAACGTCTGGCATCCAGCTCCGATCACTATTTTACCGGAGGCTCCGAGCTTTATAAACAGGCATTCGATCAGATTGACTATCTAAACCAGATTACTTCTGCCGAAATTCTTCAAAAATTTATCGCCTCCAAACTGGATACTCTCATCCGATTTTACGACCAAACGCTCTCCTATAATCCAGTTGGTCATCCGGTAAAGTCCTACATTTTACGATAACTTCAAAGGCGGTATCTGCCTTCCTTCAACGATACCGCCCTTTTCTTTTATTTCATCACGCCAATTTCATCCGGAACTATAACATCAGCCTCGGTACATGCCAAAATATCATCCACCGTATACCCTTCTGCGATCTCCCTCAAAACAAGCCCTTCTGCCGTTACTTCAAAATAGCATTTTTCCGTTACAATATCTGTCACGCATTTTGCACCGGTCAGCGGAAGCGTACATTTCTTTAAAATTTTTGACTTTCCGCTTTTTTCACAGTGATCTGTGGCAACAATAATTTTTTTAACACCGGCACATAAGTCCATTGCGCCGCCCATCCCGGGAACTAATTTCCCGGGAATGGTCCAGTTTGCAATATTGCCTTCCTGATCCACCTGAAGTGTGCCTAAGACAGCTGCGTCAATATGTCCGCCGCGAATAAAAGCAAAAGACATTTCATGATCATAAACGCTTCCACCGACAATCACAGAAGCCGGCTGTCCGCCTGCGTCGATAATATCAATATCTGCCTCATCCCAACTGGGAGAAGGACCACTTCCTACGGTTCCAATCTCTGCCTCCAGCCATAGATCTACGCCTTCCGGAAGATAATTTACACACATCAACGGAAGTCCAATCCCAAGATTAACAAAATCACCATCCTTAAAAAACTTTGCGCATCGGGATGCAATCAATGCACGTCCTGTCAATCCTGCCATCGCTATTCCCCCCCTTCTGCTTTCGCCTTCGCGCGCTTCCACATTGGACACATCGGTCTTTTTTCTCCGGTTCTCTCATAAACCATATCAATGACAGGTGCCGGAACATCAATTTCCTCCGGACCCAGCTCTCCGACCTCTACAATTTCCTCAACTTCCACGATCACCACATCTGCTGCCAATGCCATTGTACTATTGGTTGCTCTGGAATTCATACGGAAGGAAATATTTCCGGCTTTGTCCGCTTTGGTTGCCTTGATAAGCGCCACATCTGCATGAAGGGGGAGCTCCAGCAAATATTCTTTTCCGTTAATCGTAAATTTTTCTTTTCCTTCCTCCACATCCGTTCCAACGCCTGTCGGGGTCAGACATCCTCCAAGTCCTGCACCTCCGCACCGAATACGTTCCGCAAAAGTACCCTGCGGGCTAAATTCAATTTCCAGCTCTCCCGCAAACATCTGGTCTCTGGCCACCGGGTTCAGCCCGATATGCGTTGTAATCAAATGTTTCACTCTGTGATCATAAATCAGCTTTCCAAGACCTTGATCCGGCATTCCGGCTGAAACTGCAATGGCATCAATATCCCTGATGCCTTTCTCCAGCATTCCATCAATGATTTCATCCGCGGCAAACTCTCCATGCCAGTCTCCAAACATGATCGTTTGTCCGTTCTGAAACTTCGATAGAGCTTCTTCCCTTGTCACTACTTTTGATTTCAAATGCTTACCTCCTTCCACCCAGACAATCGGACGTTCGCTTCATCCTCGGGGTTTCCACATTCACTGAAATCGACTTCTTTTACTTACCCTTAAATTCTGCTTTTCGCTTTTCCATAAAAGCTTTTACACCTTCTATAAAATCATCGGAAGCAGCACATTCACGTTGCGTAGGAATTTCACACTCATCCAAGTACTTTTTATAGTCTGCAAGACTTGCCTGATACATTTGTTTCTTGATGTTTTTGTAGGAAAGCAAAGGTCCTGAGGCAAATTTCTTTGCAAGCTTCATTACAGCGTCATCCAGCTCCTCTGCCGGAACAACATCATAAACCATACCGGCTTCCTTTGCTTGCTCTGCCTTCATCGGACGACCGGTGATGCAAAGTTCCATTGCACGCTGTGTTCCCAGACTTTTTGCGAATAAATAGGTTCCTCCGGTATCGGGAACTAATCCAAGATTGACAAATGCCATAATGAATTTTGCATTGTCCGCACATACAACAAAATCTGCAGAAAATGCCAGACTCACACCCGCACCGGCAGCCGCACCGCTGACACTGGAAATGACCAGCTTGCTCATCCGCTTCAGCCCGTCTGTCACATTCCCGACTTTCCCGATCAAAGAATCCATATTCACTTCTCCGCCCTGCTGAATCAGATGATAAAAATAACCAATATCACCGCCGGCAGAGAATGCTTTTGGCATTCCTCGCAGAACAACAACCTTTACCTCAGGATCTTTCTCACATGCATCCACAACGTACATTAGTTCATCTGCCATTTGATCATCGATCGCATTCAGATTTTTCATGTAGTTCATAGTAATGATTCCAATCCCATCTTCGACTACATACTGCAGCTTTTTCAGTTCCATCGGCTCTCCCTCCTTCATAATTTGTATTTCATTGCTATAATTTTATTATAACATTTTCAACAAACTATTTCAATTAATAAACCTCATTTATCGGTATTTTGCACAAAAATTTTATGCAAAAGACATTTTAGGGCTTTTGTGTTAGAATTTAGATTACTGATTTAAAAAATCCCCCTGCGTAACGTCTTGCTTGTGACGCTGCGTGATGATATAAAGTTAAGGAGGATTCTTAATATGGATATGCTCCGTATTACAAATTTAAAAAAGCGTTTTGGAGATAAAGAAGTTTTGACAGGATTAAATCTATCAATTCCCGAACACAGCGTTTTTGGTTTTGTGGGAAAAAACGGTGCCGGCAAAACGACAACAATGAAATTGATTCTGGGACTTCTAAAAACAGACAGCGGAGAAATAGTAATATCCGGTCATAAAGTCAGATATGGGCAAACCTTAACAAATCGCTATGTTGGTTATCTCCCCGATGTTCCAGAATTCTATTCATTTATGACAGCCGAAGAATACTTGAAATTGTGCGGTGAAAGTTTGGAAATGAAAAGTAAGGATATTGACAGGAGAAGCAAGGAACTTCTTTCTCTTGTAGGTCTCCCGAAAGAACATCATCGCATCAAAGGTTTTTCCAGAGGAATGAAACAAAGATTCGGGATCGCTCAGGCGCTTCTTGGGCGCCCGAAAATTTTAATTTGCGATGAACCAACCTCAGCACTTGACCCGATTGGAAGAAAAGAAATTCTTGATATTCTTCTTTCTGCCAGAAAACAGACAACGGTATTATTTTCAACACATATTTTGTCGGATGTCGAACGAATCTGCACTGATGTCGCTTTCTTAAACAACGGAAAAATTGCTGTGCAGGGATCTGTTTCTAACCTAAAAAGAGAGTGTCATTCCCATAAATTCATTGTGGAAACCACAAACACAAAAGCTGCTGAATTTCTTTCTGCGATATTTACAGAAGCTCAGCTTACCGAAAAAGATACCCTTGTCTTCTCTGGCGATACATCCGAAATGTTTCAGGTGCTTTCAGTTATTACAAAACATAAAATACCGATTTCTAAAATCGAATGTGCCGAATCTTCTTTGGAATCTCTGTTTATGGAGGTGATATCAAAATGAAATCGTGGATTGCTTTTTTTAAAAAAGAGATGCTTGAATCTGTTCGAAGCGGAAAGCTCACAGTTCTCAGTATTTTGTTTTTAATTTTCGGTATTATGAATCCGGCGATTGCAAAACTCACACCGTGGATGCTTGAACTGCTTTCCAGTTCTCTGACAGACAACGGAATCCTTGTCACAGAGGTAACAATCAATGCGCTTACTTCCTGGACACAATTTTTCAAGAACATTGAGATCGCTTTCCTTATATTTGTGTTAATCTTCAGCGGTATTTTCACAAGAGAATATCAGTCAGGTACACTTATTCTCATGTTAACCAAAGGACTTTCCCGCTCTAAAGTCGTTCTTGCAAAATTTGCTGCAATGCTTTTTGCATGGACCCTCGACTATTGGCTATGCTTTGCTGTTACTTATGGATATAACTCTTATTTTTGGAATAACAGGATTGTGGTTAGATTGGCGCCGGCAGCAGTTCATTGGTGGCTCTTCGGAATATGGACCATATGTGTTATGGTACTATTTTCCGCTCTTAGCAAAAGCCATACCGGAGTGCTCCTGGGAACAGGCGGCAGTGTTTTCGGCATGTATCTTCTTAGCCTTTTCCCAAAAATCAGAACCTACAACCCTATTGCCTTCATGAAAAGTGCCCCCTTGCTCACCGGAGCCCAATCAATAGAAATTTATAGAGCAGCACTTCTGATCACAATTTTAATGTGTGTTTCTTGTCTCATTGTAAGCATTGCTGTGTTGAATAAACGGCAGTTTTAGAATCAAGTAAATACCTTTAACTTCAAATAGAAAAATGCCGGCAAAGCCCTTGACACAGGCAATACCGGCATTTATCAAATTTACTCGTCCCAGTTGTGATACACTTCTTGAACATCATCATCTTCATCCAGCAAATCCAACGTTTTTTGAAGACTCTTAATATCGTCTTCACTGGTTAACTGCACCATCGTTCCCGGAATCATTGTTACATTGGCATCTGCCATCGGGATTCCCTCTTTTTCGAGGGTTTCTCTTACCCGGCTGAAATCATCCGGCGCAGTTAGTACCTCAAAGCTATCCTCTTCTTCCACAAAGTCCTCCGCGCCCGCGTCCAGCGCAATCATCATCAGATCGTCCGACTCCATTTCACACTCTTCCTTGGAAATAATAATCTGCCCTTTTTTCTCAAACATATAGGAAACACATCCCGGCGTTCCGACATTTCCATTCCCCTTTGTAAATGCGCTCCGTACGTTGGATGCCGTACGATTTTTATTATCCGTTAAAGTATCAACAATAATAGCAACTCCGCTTGGACCGTATCCTTCATATGTAATCTGCTCATAATTCACGGAGTCTGCATCTCCCGCTGCTTTTTTAATTCCGCGCTCGATGGTATCATTCGGCATATTATTTGCCTTTGCCTTGGCAATAACGTCACGAAGTCTGCTGTTATTATCCGGATCCGGACCTCCCTCTTTGACTGCTACCGCAATTTCTCTTCCGATGACAGTAAAAATTTTTCCTTTTTTCGCATCATTTTTTTCTTTCTTGTGTTTAATGTTTGCAAATTTACTGTGTCCTGACATCTTTTTCTTCCTTCCTTTTTCTTTTTTCCACTTTTACCTGTCGAATCATTTTATCATGAATATCAACAGACTGAAATGAATATCCTTCATATAATATTTCTATTTCTTCATTGTCCTCCGGCAGATGCCCCAGATGATCAATCAAAAATCCATTCAGCGTCTCAACGTCTTCCACATCAAATTCAATTCCGAGAACGTCTTCTAATTCTTCCAGCCGCGTGCTCCCTCTTACGAGATATATATCGGCCCATCCAATCTTCGTGACGTTGCGGTCCTCAATATCATACTCATCCCAAATATTTCCCACAATCACTTCCAGCATATCTTCCATTGAGACAAGGCCCTCTGTCTGACTATATTCGTCAATTACAATTGCCATGTGGATTTTTTTCGTCTGCATCTCCTGGAATAATACCGATAAGTTCATCGTCTGATGCACAAAAAAAGGCTCCCTTGCAACTTCTGAAAGTTTTGCATCCTTTTTATTGAGATACGCATCAATCACATCTTTTAAATACAGCACGCCGATAATATTATCAATATCATCCTCGTAAAGCGGATATCTGGAATAAGGTTTATCCAGCATATAGCTCAGCGCTTTCTCAATGGATACAGAAACCTCAATGGCATCGATCTTCTTTCTGGAGGTCATGACATCAGTTACATCTTTGTCTCCAAATTCAAAAATATTTGTAATCATTTTGGCCTCGCCTTCCATGATCGCACCCTGTTCATGACCTTCATTGACAATGTTCATGATTTCTTCTTCATATTCATTGTCTTCTTCTTTTTCATTTTCCTGCTCTGAAGGATGCAGCTTCCTTTTGGCTTCCTTCAGCTTTTCCCGCTGTTTCCAAAAAAAATACCCAGCCGCAAATCCCACCATCGCGGTAAAGCATACGACAAGAAACACCGAGACATTATTTTCCATCATCACTTTCTCCTTTTTTGAAACCTAAATTCAATATATCATTTCCAAAAGAAAAGGTCAACTTTCCTGCGTCCGGCTATGTATCAAGACTTAAACTGATCCGCAGTGCGTGATCCACCTGATCTAAAAAATCACAATTTAAATGACATACTTTTTCTCTGAGTCTGCTTTTATCAATGGTACGAATCTGTTCCAACAAAATGACAGAGTCCTTCTCCAGTTGACATTTCCGACAATCCAACGGCACATGTGTCGGCAGTTTTGCCTTGTTCATCTTGCTTGTAATGGCTGCACAGATTATCGTAGGACTATATCGGTTTCCGGCATCATTTTGCAAAACGATCACAGGGCGAATCCCCCCCTGCTCTGACCCCACCACCGGTCTTAAATCTGCATAAAATATATCCCCTCGCTTTATTACCATAATCATAAACACTCTCCATTTCTCTCTTTTTTAGTTTATGAAGAGTATTGACATTTCTTTCAAAAGTATTCAAAGAAACCCTTATTTTTCAAAAAAACCTAGGATTCTGAATTGTTTCCAACATAAACACGAGGTACCCGTTTTCCGATTCCGCAAATAAACTCATAATGAATCGTCTGGGCAAGCTCTGCAACTTCTTCCACTGAAATTTCACAGTCCCCATCTTTGCCAATCAATGTAACTTCATCCATGACAGAAACTCCTTCAATGTCCGTCACATCTACCATAAACTGATCCATACAAATTCTTCCCACAATCGGTGCATATTGACCCCGGATCAGCACCCTGCCTTTGGAAGAGAGAAGTCTGGGATATCCGTCTGCATATCCTACGGGAATTGTAGCAATTTTGGTTCTTCTGCTGGTTACGTAAGTATAATTATAGCTGATCCCTTCTCCTGCCTCGACTTCTTTTATATGGACAATGTGTGTTTTTAAAGACATTGCCGGCTGTAAATCCAGTATATTTCTTGATACTTCTTTGGATGGATAAAGCCCGTACGTTATAATTCCAGACCGCACCATATCTTTGCGATACTTTTGAAGATCTATGATCGCTGCGCTGTTGGAAACATGTTTTATGGGGATTTCGACTCCCCTTTCCGAGAGTTCTTTTACAAACCAATCAAATTTTTCCTCCTGTTTTGCAGCTGAACTTTTATTGGCTTCATCTGCGCAGGCAAAATGTGTAAAAATACCTTGAATCTTAAGATTCGGAAGTCTCGAAATCTTTTCAACGATCTGTACCGACTCTTCGGTAGGCTGAAACCCGATTCGGTTCATTCCCGTATCAACTTTAATATGAATTTTGGCATCTTTGCCCAGAGCCTGTGCAATCTTTGACAAGGACTCTGCCATTTCAAAACAAAAAACCGTAGGCTCAATATCATATTGAATCATAGAGCTGTACTGATATTCCGAAGTGTATCCCAAAATCAAAATGGGCTGTCGAATGCCATGATTGCGCAGTGTAATTCCCTCTTCCATAATGGCAACCGCAAAAGCGTCCGCTCCAATCTTATTCAGCGCTCTTGCCACAGGAACTGCTCCATGCCCATATCCGTCCGCCTTAATCACCGGCATAACCTTTACTTCCGGTCCCACAATTCGTTTCACTTCTCTCATATTATGACAAATTGCATCCAAGTCAATCACTGCATGCACTCGATAATACTGATTCATGTCTTCCTCCTGTAACATCCTTTATGTGATCTAAAATATCTGACGCAATCATGCTGTAGGCTCCTTTTTCTTCCCTGGCAGCATCTCCCGCCAAACCATGAAGATATACGCCTCTCACAGCTGCCTGATTTGGTGTCATTCCAGAACCAAGCAGTCCTGTAATCATTCCTGCCAAAACATCTCCGCTGCCTCCGGTTGCCATTCCGTGATTGCCGCTTTGATTCATATACAACCGTTTTTCTTCTTCTGCAACAACCGTTGCGGCGTCTTTTAAAACAGCTGTAGCATGAAAAATTTCCGAAATGCGCTCTGCCATCCGGCAAAAATCTTCCTGAATTTCTTCTCTTGTTACTCCGAGAAGTCTGGCAGCCTCCAAAACATGCGGGGTCAGCACCAATCCATGAGCATATGATAGATTCATTCGGTAACGGCTGATCAGATTCAATCCGTCGGCATCAATTACAAGCGGTACTTTCCCGTATTCCAAAAGAAATTGAAGCATCTCTTTTGCATCATCCGAAATACCGATTCCCGGTCCAAACAAAACACAATCACACCAGGATAAAGCTTCTTTGATTTCTTTATATTCTCCAAACAGACATTCCGGCAATCTCGTCTGAAGTACTCTGCGGTTTTCTCTGTGAGACAAGACCTTCACCAGCCCTGCGCCCATTCTAAGTACTGCCTCCGCTGCAAAGCAGGCGGCGCCTGACATTGTTTCATTGCCCGCAATGACCAGTACCTTTCCGTAAGTTCCCTTGTTGGAATAATTTTCTCTTTTGGGCATGAGATTCCGAGGATTTTCAAGCGTAAATGCCGTGGCATATTTTTGTATCGTTTGGTCATGAAAACCGATGGATGCCAATCTTGTATCTCCACAATAATCTCTCCCCGGATACAGCAAATGACCTCTCTTGAATCCGCCGAACGTCACGGTAGCATCCGCACGAACGGCACATCCCATAATTTTTCCGGTATCCCCATGAATCCCGGAAGGAATATCAATCGAGAGAACCCTCTTCCCTGAAACATTGATCTGCTCAATGATCTCTTCATATTCCCCTTTGATTTCTCTTGTCAGTCCCACTCCGAAAATTCCTTCAATCAACAGATCGTAAGAAGCAATCTCTGCCTGCCGCAAAAATTGATATCCGAGATTCTCTAAAATTTTCAACTGTAATTTCAGATCCTCCGATGCTTTTTCCAAATTCCCAACAATCATAACATCCACTGAATATTGTTGTTCCAAAAGAATTCTGGCTGTGGCCAATGCATCGCCGCCATTATTTCCAATTCCCGCAATCACCAAAATTCTGGCATCTCCATTTACGCAGGACATTGCACACTCAGCTACAGCTTGGGAGGCCCTCTCCATCAAAACCAGTCCGGGAATTTTAATTTTATGAATGGTTTCCCGATCAATATCCTGCATTTCCTGACTTTTCAATACATATTTCATTGTCGTTCTCCTATTACAAAGGCCTGTACCAATGCTTCCGTATTGGTAATGGAAACATGGATTTGTTCAATTCCAAGTTTTTGTGCCATTTCTTTTGCACGTCCACAAAGGCACACAAACGGCGCGCCTTTCTTGTCTCTTAAAACTTCAATCTCAAACGGTTCTACACCGAAAAAGCCGGTTCCAAATACTTTGGAAACGGCTTCTTTTACAGCAAAATTGCCGGCTAAAGTCGCAGCATTATTCTTTGCACAAACTAATTCTTTGGTTGTAAAAATTCTTTTGAGACCACTTTGTCTTGAAAGCATTGCTCTGATTCGCTCAATTTCCACAAGATCCGTTCCAATTCCGATGATCATCGTTTACATCTCACTCTCTTCCCGATTGTGAATATTGTAAGTCAGCGTCATCAGGCTTTCTGCCAAATGTACATTCTCCACCGTAACATTTTCCGGAAGATGCAAATCAATTGGGGCGAAATTCCAAAATCCTTTGATTCCCCATTCCGCCATCTTCCGGGCAATTCCCGGCGCCTGATCCTTCGGAATGGTGAGCGCTGCAATTTTAATATCATGGGTCTTAATAAAATTCTCCAATTCGTCCGTATCAAGAACTTTAACTCCCCGAACGGAAATTCCAATCAATTTTGGATTCACATCAAACAATGCCATCACCTTATATCCGTAATCTTCATTAAAAGACTGATAGTTGGCAAGAGCCTGCCCAAGATTTCCTGCTCCGACAATAATCATATCATTGCGCTGATCAAGCCCCAGAATCTTTCCGATCTCTGTATACAAATTGTCAACATTATATCCGTAGCCCTGCTGCCCAAATCCTCCAAAATTATTCAAATCCTGACGAATCTGGGACGCAGTTACCATCATCTGCTCACTTAACTCTTTTGAGGAAATTCTAGTGATATTTTTTGCCTTCAACGCGCCAAGATAGCGAAAATACCGTGGCAGGCGCTTTATAACTGCGGATGAAATATTCTTATCTGCGTTTCCCATCTGATTCCTCCAAACATTTATTCTGTTTCTATTATATAAGATTGTCTAATATCTGTCAATCTTTCTGCCATGAATCTATCCAAAATTTCTTGAACACTTCTACAGATTTTCAGTCTTTCGGAGGAAATGCCTTTTATTTTAGAGAAAAATATGATATTCTGAAAAATAGTGTCAATTACAACAAATCGTTGTAATATCTTATTTTTGAAAGGAGTTTTCTATGATTTTATCATGCCAGAATCTCTGCAAAACATTTGTCGAAAAGCCAGTTCTCAAAAATGTATCTTTTCATTTAAATGAAAATGACCGCCTGGCAATTATCGGATATAACGGTGCCGGAAAATCTACACTCTTAAAAATTTTAATTGGAGAACTTGGGGCAGACGAAGGCAATATTTCTATAAAAAAAGATACTTCCATCGGTTATCTTGCCCAACATCAGGAACATCAATTCCATCATACCATTTTTGACGAATTGCTTTCTGTTAAAAAGGATGTTATTTTGTTGGATGAAAAAATGCGCAGATATGAGCAGGAGATGAAAGATTTAACAGGAGATGCCCTGGAACAAAAAATGAATCAATACACGCAGGCTACCCACCAATTTGAACAGATGAATGGCTTTGCCTATAAAAGTGAGATCACCGGAATATTAAAAGGTCTTGGATTCTCAGAAGAAGATTTTAACAAACAGATCAACACCCTTTCCGGCGGACAAAGAACGCGTGTTGCACTGGGAAAACTGCTTCTGAAAAATCCAGATGTACTTTTGTTGGATGAACCGACAAACCATTTGGATGTCGCATCCATTCGATGGCTGGAAACTTATCTTTCTCATTATAAAGGCGCCGTCATCATCGTTTCTCATGACCGCTATTTTCTAGACAAAATTGTCAATAAGGTTATGGAAATTGAGTTTGGTAAATCCATGCTTTTTGATGGAAACTATACAGCATTTATTGAAAAACGAAATCAAATCAAAGCAATTCGGCTGAAAGAATATAAAAACCAGCAGCAGGAAATAAAACATCAGCAAGAAGTCATCCAGAAATTAAAGCGATTCAATCGGGAGAAATCCATCCGCAGAGCTGAGAGCAGAGAAAAAGCTTTAGAAAAAATCGAAGTTCTGGAAAAACCTATGGACTATAACGCTGACATGCGCCTTTCCATTGAGCCGGAAACGATCAGCGGAAACGATGTCTTAAGTTTAAAAGATGTCGCTAAATCTTTTAATTCAAAATCTTTATTTCAAAAAATCAGCGCTGACATTTTTCGGGGAGAACGGGTTGCACTGATTGGTCCAAACGGAACCGGAAAAACTACCCTGTTAAAAATCATCTGTAAAAAGGTCAGAAAAAATGAGGGGATCATCCAACTCGGCGCCGGTGTCACCATCGGATATTACGATCAGGCTCAGGATAATTTAGATTCATCCAAAACTATTTTTGACGAAATTTCTGATTCTTATCCTGATCTGACCAATACAAAAATCAGAAATACCCTGGCAGCGTTTCTATTTTACGGAGAAGATGTGTTTCGTCCGATTTCTTCTTTAAGCGGCGGAGAAAAAGGTCGTGTATCCCTTGCAAAATTGATGCTCTCCCATGCAAATTTTTTGATTCTTGACGAACCTACCAATCATTTAGATATTCATTCCAAAGAAATTTTGGAAACTGCAATGAATGCCTATACCGGTACAATCTTGTATGTATCGCATGACCGTTACTTTATAAACAAAACCGCAACCAGAGTTTTGGAAATTTCCGATCACGGATTGAATTCTTATCCAGGCAACTATCAGGATTATCTCCTCCAAAAGGAAAAAGAGAACAACACAAAACAGGAAGAAGCTCCAAAACCGGAAACAGTTACTGCATCAAAAGTCAGCTGGCAGCAGCAAAAAGAAGAACAGGCCAAACAGCGAAAAAAAGAGAATCGCTTAAAAAAAGTGGAGGAAGAAATTTCCAAGCTGGAAGAAACACAGGAACATTTAAATCTGCAAATGTCTTTGCCAGAAAACTCCACAAACTCTAAAAAACTCATAGAGCTGGGAAACCAGCACGCATTGATTACCGATTCTTTGGAAAAACTCTATGAAGAATGGGAAACTCTTTGCTAATTTCTATCAAAGAGATTATAATAGTAACTATAGGATGAAAACAAATTAGGAGGTTTATATGAAATTAATATCCTTTGTTGTACCTTGTTACAACTCTCAGGAATATATGCGTCATTGTATTGATACCTTATTGATCGGAGGAGATCAGGTTGAAATTTTAATTATCAACGACGGTTCCTCAGACCATACTGCTGACATTGCGGAAGAATACGAAAAGAAATATCCGAATATATGTCGTGCCATTCATCAGGAAAACAAAGGACACGGCGGCGCTGTCAACACCGGAATTGCCAATGCCAAGGGCATTTATTTAAAAGTCGTAGACAGCGACGATTGGGTCAATGAATATGCTTATGGTGAAATTCTGGACACCTTATCCAACTTTTACAGCCAGGGGACAGTTCTGGACATGCTTCTGTCTAACTATGTGTATGAAAAGCAGGGCGTTAAAAGAAAAACGGTTATCCATTACCGTCATGCCATTCCAAAAGAAAGAGTCTTTTGCTGGGATGAAGTCGGACGTTTTCCAGTCAGTCAATATATTTTAATGCACTCTGTGATCTACCGCACCGCTCTGCTCCATGAATGTCAGTTAGAATTGCCGGAACATACATTTTACGTAGATAATATTTATGTATTCAAACCTCTTCCATATGTCAAAACCATGTATTATTTGGACGTTAATTTTTATCGATATTTTATCGGACGAGATGACCAGTCTGTTAATGAAGCCAATATGATCAAACGAATCGACCAGCAATTTAAGGTAACCTATCTTATGATTGATTATCTTTCAGAATTTGACATTGTCAGCAAACCTCTTGCCCGTTATATGAGACACTATCTCTCCATTATTATGTGTATTTCTTCTGTGATCGCCGTGAAATCCGGAACAAAAGAGCATTTAAAGATGAAGAAAGAGCTCTGGAGATATCTCTATAAGAAAAATAAACGTCTCTATCGAAAAATCCGACACAGTATTACCGGATATGCCGTAAATCTTCCGGGATACGGCGGAAGAAAAGCAACCATCGGAATGTACAAAGCTGCTCGAAAATTTATCGGATTCAATTAAATGAAAAAACATCTCATTGAAAAACCATGCTCACTGCAGCTGTTGTCAAACGAGATGTTTTTTATTTATTCAAAAAATCATGTTTTTTAAGAGATAAGCCCTCGGATTTTCAAATATTCCATAATGACTTTCAAACACCCCTCGGTTCCAAGAATTCCCTGATCCAGGCACAATTCATAGCCATTGGACATTCCCCAAATTTCATTGGTGTAATATTTGTGAAATTCAAACCTCTTGGCATCCTCATCTTCCATTTCTTTTTCTGCCTGCTTTTTAGATAATCCCATCGCTCCCATAAGATTTTTTCTACGGATTTCTTTGCTTCCATGAAGAAAAATCCTGACAGTATTCGGTCTGCCGCAAAACAGATAATTCCCACAGCTGTCCATAACAATTCCACCTCTGTCCTCAATCACTCTTTTTATAATTTCAAACGGTACTTGGTTGATGTGCGTAAGATTTTCTCTCATGGCGATGGCATATAACAGACTATTGATTTGTCGGTCATGGTAAAAAGCGTTTAGCTCATCATAGTCTCTGGTTCCTTTGACTGCATCCAACAGACTTTCCTTATCATAGATCGGCAGACAAAGCTTTTCTTTTAACGCATCTGCAATCCTTTTTCCCATGGTCCCATGCTCTCTTCCAATGGTAATGATTAATTCTTTCGCTTCCTCCATACAATTCTCCCTTCCTTATTCTCACTCTCTAAATCAAAGGTGCAAAAAATGATACCATAACAACGGTCAAAACTCCTGATACCGCAACCGCAAGACTGCTCATCGCTCCTTCTACCGGCCCCATTTCCATCGCCTTTGCTGTTCCAATGGCATGAGAAGCCGTTCCCAGCGCCAACCCCTTTGCCAGCGGATTATGAATTCGGAATATACGAAATACGCCATCTGCAATCACATTTCCCAGAATTCCTGTAAGAATAATCACAGCAACTGTAATTGTTACAATTCCGTCAAACTCCTGCGAAATCCCAATTCCAATTGCCGTGGTAATTGATTTGGGAAGCAGTGTAACATAGAGCTGGTGATTGAAAGAAAATAATTTTGAAAGTACAAAAATTCCACCCAGACTGGAAAGTGTTCCGGCAAAAATCCCACATATCACCGCCAATAAATTTTTTCTAAGAAGATTTAATTGCTCATAAAGCGGCACTGCCAGACAAACCGTTGCCGGTGTTAAAAGATATGATACGTATTTGGCACTTTCATTATATACGGTATATTCCACATGCAGCGCCTTTAATAAAACAATTACAATCACAACTGCGATCAATAGCGGATTTAAAATCGCCACAGCAAACTTACGTTTCAGAACAAGTCCGATCTCGTAAGCAATCAGACTAAGAGCAGCTCCCAAAAACAGGGAAGTCCGAAACAATTCATTCATTTTTCGTCCCCCTTTTTGCAACGACTGTCTGCGATACCCGTCCGGCAACTGCCATTACAACAATGGTAATGACAACGGTGACGACTGATACGGGAAGAAGCACTGCTTTCAGCGCATCCCATGAATCCATCAATCCCACCGCAGCAGGTATAAACATTACCGGCATAATCTCAATCAAAAAAAACGCCGCGTCTTTTACCTGATTCAGTGCAACCACTCCGGTGCCGAGGCAGACCAGCATAAGGATCAATCCATATACACTGGCGGGAATCGGAAATGGCAGAAATACTTTTAAACTCTCACCCAAAAAAGATATTAAAATAATTAACATAAATTGTCTCAAAAATTTCATAAACTCCTCCAGTCTCTTCTCTCGTAGTTCTATTTTTGTCTCATTTTTTTCATTTTCACGTATTCTATCATAAGAAATATTAGGAGAACACCATGTATTCATCTGTTTCAAAACAAATCCATGCAGATCTTGCCCATCAGCATGGATTTCTCGGAGAAGGCATCGGTATTGCCTATTTGGATACCGGACTTGCCGGGCATAAAGATTTTTCACCATTGGATCAGCGCATTGCCGCCTTTGTTGATCTTGTCAGAGGGCGTTCCCGCCCATACGATGATAACGGACATGGAACGCATATTACCGGAATCGCAGCATCTTCCGCCTTGTACGAATCTGATTATCTTGGCATCGCTCCAAAGTCTCACATTGTTACCATCAAAGTGCTGGATGCCATGGGAAACGGTGTGCAGTCTGCCTTTATTCGCGGCCTGGACTGGATTCATCACAATTACCGTTCTTATGATATTCGGATTGTAAATATTTCTATTGGCACTGCGAACAACCATGATAACAAAGCTTCCGAAGAACTTCTCTTCCATGTAAACCAGCTTTGGGACGACGGTTTGGTTGTCTGTATCGCAGGGGGAAATCAGGGTCCCAACCCCCAAAGCATTTCCATTCCTGGAAACAGCCCCAAGATCATTACCGTAGGTTCCAGCGACGACTCATCGAAAATTATTGGAAATTATCGTTTCTCCAGCCACTATTCCGGCAGAGGACCAACCGCATCCTGTATTATGAAACCAGACGTTGTGGCACCTGGCACCAATATTCTCTCCTGTGGATTTTCAAACCGCTATACATTAAAAAGCGGAACCTCCATGGCAACCCCAGCGGTTTCGGGCGCTTTTGCACTGCTTCTGGAAAAATATCCTTATTATACGAACAAAGAAGTCAAAATTAAGCTTCGTTCCAGCTGCGACAAATTAAAAACCCCCAGACGCCATCAAGGCTGGGGGCTTATCAATCTCCAAAAATTGATGGATTTATAACGGTTCTTCCGGCAGTAAAAAATCAGAAAGAATATGATTACTAATCAGTACCCCTTCTTTGGTCAAGCGAATTCCTTCATCCGTTTCCTCCATCCAGCCGTGCCCCACGGCTTCTTTTATCACATCCTGATAAACGAAAGCCATGGAGCAGCCGAATAACTGACGAAAAAGAGTTTTTGACACTCCCTGGGTTTTCCGGAGTCCAAGAAACATAAATTCCTCCATTCGTTCTCTGTCAGATAAGGTGACTGCTTTTTCCAGACTTTCACAAAAATTTTGTGTACCAAGATACGCTTTTAAATCTGACGGATGATCAAAACGTTTCTCATCCAGATAGGAAGATGCATTTAATCCCACGCCAAGATAGGGAACCGCTGACCAATATCCAAGATTATGCCGGCTTTCATATCCTCTCTTTGCATAATTTGAAATTTCATATTTATGATAACCGTACTCTCTAAGAATCTCTTCTGTCATCTGATACATTTTAAGCTCTTCCTCATCTGATGGAAGATCACAGCTAAGATGATCGTTTTCAAAAAACGGCGTTCCTTCTTCAATGATCAGACTGTAAGCGGAGATGTGCTCCGGTTGTAATTTGGCAACTCTTCTCAGACTCTTTTCATATGACGATAGTGTTTGTCTGGGAATGGCACTCATCAGATCCACATTGATGTTCTCAAACCCTGCTTCTCTCGCCTGATGAAATCCATGCAAAAATTGTTCATACGTGTGAATTCTTCCCAGGTAAGAAAGTTCCTTTTGTACAGTCGTCTGAAGTCCAAAACTGATTCGATTGATTCCCGAAGTTCGATATGATAAAAGTTTTTCAAAATCTACGGTTCCCGGATTGGCTTCTATGGTAATTTCAGCATTATTTAATACCCGAAATTCCTTCAAAATAGTTTGGCAAAGACTTTCCATTTGTTCTTTTTCAAGGGAAGAAGGGGTACCTCCGCCAATAAAGATTGTAGATACTTTGGGATGTCCAAGTTTGTTCCCCCATTGACAGAGTTCTTCCTTTAGTTTCTCCATATACCGGCAAATAACTTCTTCTGATGCCGGAAAGGAGCAAAAATCACAATAATTGCATTTTGCAATGCAGAAGGGAATATGCACGTACAATTCTATTGCTTTAGTCTTCATCCAGTTTCAAAACGCTCATAAATGCTTCCTGTGGTATCTCTACGCTGCCCACCTGACGCATTCGTTTTTTTCCTTTCTTCTGTTTTTCCAAAAGCTTTCTCTTTCGTGAAATATCTCCGCCGTAACATTTCGCAAGAACGTCCTTACGCATAGCTTTGACTGTCTCGCGTGCGATAATCTTGCTTCCGATTGCAGCCTGAATCGGAATTTCAAAGAGATGTCTTGGAATTTCTTCTTTTAATTTTGAGCACATCTTGCGTCCGCGCTCATATGCCGTATCTTCATGAACAATAAAAGACAATGCATCCACCTCTTCTTTATTGATCAGAACATCCAATTTTACAAGACGGGCCGTCTCATATCCTTTCATTTCATAATCTAACGATGCATATCCTCTGGAACGAGATTTCAGTGCATCAAAAAAGTCATAAATAATCTCATTGAGCGGAAGTTCATAGCGAAGAAGCGCCCGGGTTTCTTCCATATATTCCATTCCGAGATAAACTCCTCTCCGTTCCTGACAAAGCCCCATAATGGCCCCCACAAACTCTGAGGTTACCATGATTTCAGCCGTCACAATCGGTTCTTCCATATGATCAATTTCTGAAGGATCCGGCAAATTAGAAGGATTGGTAAGCTCGATCATCGTTCCGTCAGTTTTATATACCCGGTAAATTACTCCCGGAGCTGTCGTAACCAAATCAAGATTATATTCTCTCTCCAATCGTTCCTGAATAATTTCCAAATGCAGAAGACCCAAAAACCCGCATCGGAATCCAAAGCCTAAAGCAATCGATGTCTCAGGTTCAAACTGAAGCGCCGCATCATTTAGCTGAAGCTTTTCCAATGCGTCTCTCAAGTCAGGATATTTTGCTCCGTCTGTGGGATACAGTCCGCAATATACCATTGGATTAACTTTCTTATAGCCCGGGAGAGGTTCTTCACACGGATGATTAAAATCTGTAATCGTATCTCCCACCCTTGTTCCCTGTACGTTCTTTAGACTGGCTGTTACATAGCCAACCATCCCGGCAGACAGCTGGTCACACGGAATAAACTGTCCGGCTCCAAAAGTTCCCACTTCCACAACTTCGGCACTCTCCCCGGTCGCCATCATTTTCATACGGGTTCCTGCTTTGATGGTTCCTTCTTTGATTCTCGTAAAAATAATAACACCCTTATATGCATCATAAATACTGTCAAAGATTAATCCCTGAAGCGGTCCTTTCGGATCTCCTGACGGCGCAGGAATTTTTTCTACAATCTGCTTCAAGACCTCTTCTACATTTTGCCCGCTTTTTGCAGATACCAAAGGAGCATCTTCCGCCTCAATTCCAATGACATCCTCAATCTCTGCCTTGACTCTCTGGGGATCTGCACTTGGAAGATCAATCTTATTGATTACTGGCATCACCTCCAGATCATGATCAATGGCAAGATATACATTGGCAAGAGTCTGAGCTTCAATTCCCTGTGCCGCATCCACTACTAAAATTGCCCCTTCACAGGCAGCAAGACTTCTTGATACTTCATAATTAAAATCCACATGTCCCGGCGTGTCAATAAGATTAAAAATATATTCTTCTCCATCCTCTGCCTTATAAACAATACGTACCGCCTGGGATTTAATTGTAATTCCCCTCTCTCGCTCTAAATCCATATTATCCAGAACCTGCTCTTGCATCTCGCGATCTGTTAAAGTTCCTGTCATCTGGATAATCCGGTCTGCCAGCGTAGATTTCCCATGATCAATGTGTGCGATAATGCAAAAATTTCGTATTTTACTCTGATCCATACGTTCCTCCTAAATCTATTCTGTCAAAAAGACAGCCTGACTTAGTATAACACACTATTTAATAATTCAGCAAGTAAACTCATGGATGCTTTTGCCTGCCGTACCGTATTATTTTGTGCCCCCACTTCTACAAGGAGGCTTCTGCCCCGATAATGAAGGTTATAGCGATATCCTTTCATGTAGATTTTTCTTGTAAATCCCGGATATTTTTTCATTGCCTCTGCCTGAAGCTGAAGACTGAATGCCAAATTCATTTTTTTATTGGGATTTTTTAAATAAGCAAGGTTCCCATTGGATGCCGTACGGCTTACCCCATTAAAAAACATAATTTGTGCCATCCGCTCTCCATTTTGTGTGGTCTCAAGCTTCACGTTATTGCCCACACCATCTCTGTGCAGATCAATGACCACCTGAATTCCCGGATATTTTTCCAAATGATTTTCTATGGCATCGGCTGCAAAATTATAAGCCTTTGACCGCTCCTCCTTTCCATTTTTAATATCGTAAATATTTCGGTCATGCAGCACACGAATTCCCTTTGCCTCCAATTTCTTTGTCAGCTCATCTCCCACACCGATTACCGTATCCGATTTCTTTCCGGCTCTGCTGTCTTTGTAGGTCTCACTTCCGTGGGTATGATAAATTAAAATTTGCGGAGATGACGCTTTCTTCAGGCGAAGATCCATATTCATCAATACTTTTCCGTTAATTTCACTGTCTGTTACCATGGTAGTGCTGTCAATTTGATAAATATACTTTCTTAAATATGCCGGGGAATCCCAGCTTTTTGCATGAAATTTTTTTCCTTCCTTTGCCACTTCCTCCACATTCTTATCTGTGGACTCGTCATCTTCAAAATGATAATATTCTTCTGAAACCAGATCGGACTCGGATGTCCTCTTATAATCTTCACTGTACTGCAAAATCGGAAGAAAATCTGTACGATATGCAGAAATCATTCCGGAAAGGACTGTCCCATAAATCGGCTGCTGCTTGTTCTGATAAGAAGGGAAAAAACCTTCCATCAGCCGGTCATAATATTCATAAATTGTTTCCTCTGTAAATTCTCTTTGATATGCAGTCTGTACTGCAAAAAACAAAAAAAACAGAAAAATGCAAAAATTGACGATTTGTTTTTTCTTTTTATCCATAGTTTCATTTTATTCATGACTTTATGAAATATGCAACAAATGATTAATTCCTTCCGAGATTGTATAACTGATTCTTTTCATTGACTCGTCAATATTTTTTGGCGTTACATGCATAGAAATAAATTCCGGTTCCAGATGCTGCATCGCTTTTTCCTGATCTTCTCCTTCTAAAAGATCATTGAGAATTGCCGGAACAGAAATAACGGTTGGAACTCCCACTGCCAGCACCGGAATCCCCACTGTATGTTCTGTAATCTCATTGCGATGATTTCCAACTCCGGAACCTGGAGCAATTCCTGTGTCACTGATCTGAATCGTCCGGTTTAATCTGCTGGAGCTTCTGGCAGCCAGCGCATCAATGGCAATTAAAATATCCGGCTTTGCTGTTTTTACCAGTGCACCGATAATTTCACTGGTTTCAATTCCGGTCTGTGCCATAACACCCGGTGCAATCGCGCTTAATTCCAGAGAATCATTCAGTATTCCTGTCTGTTTCAAATGTCTCGTAACATATAAATTGTTTACAACCCTCGGTCCCAGAGAATCTGCGGTAACATCTGCATTTCCAAGACCTGCCACTAAAATTTTTGCTCCATCCGGGATCATTTCTTTTAAGTTTAAAAATAAGGCTTCACTCATCTCTTTATGAAACCCTCCGTCATTTTCAGTTAAATTTTTAGTCTCAATGGTAATATACTGTCCCTTTGGTTTTCCTAAAGCTTTTTCTCCCTGTTTATTTTTAATAAAAATTTTTGTTTCTTTGATATGATTGGATGTATCAATCCTTGTCTTGACCGAAACTCCTGACAATGAAGATTCTTCCTCCTTTTCTTCCTTAAGCTCCAGCGCTAAATCTGTGCGGTTCTGCATAATCTGTCTCCTTTTCTTTCCAAAGATACTCCTAAAAATTCTGTTCATCTCTCACCTTCTTAGTATTGGATTTTTTTAAAAAAATATGTATTTTTTTCTTTAGAGATCTTGACAAATCCCATAGAATTCTATAGAATGTAACAGTATGTTTTGTCTATGGCTCACCGTGTCTCGCTGTAGACAGATAGCAGAATCATAAATTAAAAAAATTACAGTTATCATATTGGAGGTGCCCACTTTGGCAAACATTAAATCAGCAAAAAAGAGAATTAAAGTTATTGAAACAAAAACAGCAAGAAATAAAGCGATCAAGACAAAAGTAAAGACATACATTAAAAAGGTGGAAGCAGCTGTCGCAGCAGGTGATAAAGCAGCTGCAAATGAAGCTTTAACAGCTTGCATTTCAGAGATCAATAAAGCAGCTTCTAAGGGAATCTATCACAAAAATACAGCTGCAAGAAAAGTTTCACGCTTAACAAAAGCAGTGAACGCCGTTGCTTAACAGCATCTTATACAACATACAAATAAAACATTAACCCACAAAAAGAGGAGTCACCGTCAGACTCCTCTTTTTTGTGGTATCAGGAAACGAGAGGTTTCCTTTCCATTTCCTAACATACTCCAATTTGTCGTTTTATTCCGAATCAGTTGATTGACTAAACTCAATCAATAAGAGTTCTACGCCAATCCGATCCTGAATTTGTCCGTTTTTGATTTGTTCATCGGTTTTTGCACACGCCTCAACCATCATATAAAGTGTTTTCGAAGAAAACATCTTTGCCTGCTCCTTCAGCTTTCCTGCAACAAAGGGCGGAACCTTCATGACTTTTGCTATCTCTGTATTGCTCTTCCCAAGACGTTCCAGATCCTTTACTTGAAGAAACTGATTACATTGACGAACCAGCAGCGCTAAAATCCCGAAAGGAGATTCTTTCAATTCAATCAAATCATAATACAGCGTCAAAACTTTTTCTCTCTGCTTTCTGGCAATGGCTTCCAACATCACAAAAATCTGACTGCTGATCTGAGAAGACGTTAAAACGTTCAAATCCTCCGATGTAATTTCACTGCGGCCGTCAGTGTAAGAAATCAATTTTTCCAGTTCATTTTTCAGGGTAAACATATCATTGCCGCATCGGTACAAAAAATCTCGAAGTACAACGGCAGACATTTGCTTTTGGCTCTTTTTCAGCAACGATGTAATCCATCTGGATAGTTCCTGTTCTCTGGCAGGTTCAAAATTTACCACATGCCCTTCCTTTTTTAAAAACTTATAAATTTTGGAGCGTTTGTCAACATCATCTTCGATAAAAAGCAGCACCGTCGTATCCGCACACTCTTTTAACTGCACCAAAAAAGTTTCCTCTGTTTTTTTCCCGAGACCGGTTTGATCCAATACGATGAAACGATGATCACAAAAAAAGGGCATGGTCTTTGCCAACTCCGCAATCTCTTTTGTATCCGCCTTTTTCCCTTCGAAATATGAATAATTCATGGTGTCCTCAGGATCAACCAACGCTTTTTTTAATTGATCCCGCATTTGAAATACCATATACTTCTCACTGCCATAAAACAGATAAAATCTTGGGAATGTGTTTGTTTTTATATGTTCTAATACCTTCTTCATATCCCTTCACATCTTTCTTTTTCTGCTCTCGTAAGTATACCCTTTTTCAGATCTTATTTCAATGACTGTCGTTCTTTTTCCTGAAATATCAATGCCCCGTCCCGATCCGTACGATAAATATAGCTGCCGCTTTCCTTCAGCCGCTTTAGAGTCTCCGAATGAGGATGTCCGTAAAGATTTCCTTTCCCGCAGGATATTACAGATATTTCGGGTTTTGTTCTATTTAAAAATATTTCTGATGTTGAATTTTTTGATCCGTGATGGGCAACCTTTAAAATTTCCACAGACTGCAGTTCTTGCTCTAACAGTTCCTCCTCTCCTTCTTTTTCCACATCCCCGGTCAAAAGAACCCGGAATCCCAAAAGTTTTCCCTGCATTACCAGAGACGCAGCGTTTTTCTCCAGAACCGTTCCCTTTTGCGGATGCAGAACTTCCAGCGAGATGCCTGCTCCTTCCATTCTCTGCCCTTTTGACAGTGTAAACACTTGAGTTTTTGCTTTTTTCGCCATCCTGCGAAGTTTTAGCGCCGTTTTATCTTTTGCAGCCTCGGGAATGCCAAGATATTCAATTCTTCCCATTTTTAACAGCTCCACAATTCCGGAATAATGATCCAAATCCAGATGACTCACAACTGCAACTTTCACTTTGGAATAGCCACAATATTTCATATAAGGAAGAATCCGATATCTTCCCACCTGATCTTCGCTGCTACTCCCGCCATCGTACATGATTAATCCGGCATTCGTCCGGGCAATCATACAATCTCCCTGTCCCACATCTAAAAATGTCACTGTATGTTTTTTCAGAATCGGAATGGAAATCACTGCATAAATCCCTACGTAAATCAAACAAATCCGTATTCCAAAACGAATCTTGTCATTTTTCATAATCAAAAGAATGAAAACACCATAAAAGAAAAAAACCCATATTTCCGGTACCGCTCCGATGGTCAGCATTCCATATTGCTGTTTTGCGATCCAAAGAACGCACTCAAAGATCTGTCCGATTCCCCAATGAAGCGGTGTATACGGCAGCCAAAGCACTACAACAGCAGCAAAAAAAGCAACCGATGCCATAGGTACTGCTGCAAAATTTGCCAAACCGGAACATAATGGTGTTTCGTACTGAAGATAGAGAATCATGGGCAGCATTCCCAATTGAATTGCCGCACAAAACAGAATGGAATCCAGAATTTTTTTCAACCCGCCTCTAAAAACCGGCTTTAAAATTTGAAAGCAGCCGATCACCGCCACTGCGGTAAACGATAAAATAAATCCCGTATCACAAATGTAAAAAGGGTGAAGGGAAAGAAGGAATATCCCAGCAAGCCCTGCGGAAGACAGCATATCATAACATTCTCCAAGGACCTGCGCCAGACAATATACTGCAAACATCACAACCGCTCGCATCGACGATACGGACATTCCTGTCAAAAGACAGTAAAACCAAGCCAAAAGCAATCCCACCACAGAACTAAGAAGGAATCCACCTCCAATTTTTTGCATCAGCCGATACATCTTTTGCCCAACCAACGAAATATGAAGTCCTGAGACTGCCAAGAGATGAATTAAGCCGCTCTCACGAAAATCATCCTTTATCTCATCCGATAATCCCGTTTTATCCCCCAACACCATGCCGCGAACAAAATTCCGAACCTCCCCCTGATACTGTCTTTGAATCTGCATCTCACAAAAACATCGGGCCTGTTCCAGCATCCTTGAAAATTTTATTTCCCGATGTCCTAAAACTTCAATTTGATCTGAATAACTATAGTAATAAATCCCCTTTGAAAAATAATAACTTCTGGATGAAAACTGTCCGGGGTTGGATGCCTCCTCCCAAACCCTCAAGTCTCCTTCAAAACGAATTTTATCTCCTACAAAGAGATCGGTTTTCCCGGAATCATATAATAAAATTTCTCCTTCCAGATGATCATTTTTTAAAGTAACTGCACGTTTTCCGCTTTTTGTTTTTGATAACTTGCGAATTTCTCCAGAAGAAAGCTCTGTTTCCCGCTTTTCTGCGATTTGGATGTCTCGCTCCATTGTCTGACGCTGAAAAAAGAGCAAAAAGCTTCCTGCCGCCACTCCAAAAATAATCCAAGCGTATCTTCGATCTTTCCAGGTCAAATACAATATAAACAACAGATATGGGAAATAGTAAAAGACCGCTGACACTGACACACCATGCCAAACAGCGGTCATGCCGGATACATATCCGACAAATATAAGAACCATTGGTCTATTTTTCATAAGCTATTTCATTGGCAGCTTTCCAAATACAAAGCTATCCTGTCCCAAGGCTCCCAAAGCCGTCCCATCTGTGTCCAGCATTGGTTTCCCCGAAATTGAAAACGACACATAATTAATTCCTTCAATCTGTGTTAAAGTGTAGACAATCCCCGCCCGACAAATCAAATCCTCATTTTCTTTGATTCTCTTATAGTCGGAAGAAAAATCCACAGACACAATATTGCTGCTGACACTGACATTGCTGATCACAACTCTTCCGGGAATTGCAGATTTATGCTCTTTCTTATCTGAATCCACCTTCTGCATCTGCACCAACAGCTTCTGAACCTGCTTCTCCAATCCACCCTTTAATTTCAAATTCTTTCTTATTTCGATTAAGCGGGTACAATCTTTATTTGTATAATAAACTGCCGTTCCTTTTTTCTCATCCTGGTCATTGGCTTCATTTTTAGACCGGCATCCTGCTGCCAAAGCCATTAGGATCAGACCGAATAAGAAAATCATACAGATTCTGCTCTTCTTCACGATAACCTCCTAGCCTTTGTATTTCAGCGGAATTCTAAGGGTAAATGTTGTACCTTCTCCTACTTTGCTGTAAAGCTTAATTTCGCCATTGTGCAGCGAGATTACATTCTTCGTAATTGCAAGACCCAGTCCGGTGCCTCCGGTGTCTCTGGATCTGGCTTTATCCACCCGATAAAAGCGATCAAAGACTTTGTCCTGACAATCTTTCGGAATTCCCACGCCGGAATCCGCCACTTTTACATAAAAATATTTATGATCCGCATTCAGCGTTACTCGAATCCATCCGGCATCCTTATTGTACTTTACGCCATTCTCAATCAGATTGGTCAGACCAAGCGTCAATTTCACCTCATCAATTTCCGCGGTAACCGGACGAAAACTTTCAAAGATTAATTCAATATTCCTCTGAAGTGCCAAAGGTTTTACCCGCTTCATAATAATCTCCAGCAGTTCATTGATATTCACATTGGTTATATGAAGCTGCGCGGCCTTCTTATCCAGTTTAACAAGCGACAGAAGATCCGATATAATTACATTTTCGCGATCAATCTCCTCTACCATATCCTGCATAAACTCCCGATACAGCTCAGCCGGAACCTGATCTCCTTGCTGAAGAAGAGAATCCGCCAAAACCTTCATAGAAGTCATTGGCGTCTTTAATTCATGAGATACATTGGAAACAAATTCCTGTCTGGAATCTTCCAGCGTCTGCATCCGCCCAAGAATCTCATTAAAGCGATGAATAATATTGCGTACTTCCAAAAATCCTGTTTCCGCAACCGACTGATCTTCGTGTCCGGACGCAATAAAGTCAACATCCTTCTGAATTTTCTTCAGGTCTATTGTCAGAATATAACTAAGCACAAATGCCGCTGAAAAACTGCAGATTAAAAATGCCACCAAAAGCATATTTCTGCGATGTTCCATCTCCGATACAGCACTCATCATATCGGCTCTCGGAATTGTTGCAATCACAACGCCTAAAATTTCCTGCTTCTTCCCAACTTTAGAGAGCGCCGGAACCATAATTTCAATATAGGAGGTATCTTTATCGGAAACAATTCGCCTTTTTTTGCCTTCCATAATCGCTAAAATATCATCATTTAAAAAAAAGCGTGACTGAAAATCCGTATGGGTATCCTTGATAATTCTATAATTGCTTTTTATGATAATGATTCGCCCACTCATACTTGCCGCAAGCTCATCTGTCTGGGTAGAAAGAGAATTGGAGCTGTCATCCATCAAAAAATCAACTCCAACTACTTGGTTGCCAAGCCAATTTAATTGACTTGCAATGCTGTCAACTTTCTGCTCCCAGGCTTTCTCGCTGTACCCATCATTCAGAAGCTTACTAAACAAAACCGCAATCAGCACAGATACGAGGAATACAGACATAAAAATAAAAAACTGCATGCTGTGCAAGAAGGCAAACCGATTTGCCTTATGCTTGAAAATAATAACCTACCCCCCACTTTGTATGTACATAATCCGGCACGCCGGGATTTACTTCAATCTTTTCTCTTAATCTGCGGATATGTACATCCACGGTTCTTGCATCCCCTGGATAATCGTATCCCCAGACAGTATTGAGCAAATCCTCTCTGCTGTAAACTTTATTGGGATGAAAAACAAGAAGCTCTAAAAGATCAAATTCCTTAGCTGTTAAATTCACTTCCTTATCGTGGATATGTACCCTGCGGCTTTCACAGTCAATCTTCAAGCCCCTGCATTCCACAATCTTTTGACGTTCTTCTTCCCTGACCTCATGGTGTACGCTCCGGCGCATAATCGCTTTGATCCTTGCCTTAACCTCTAAAATATTAAAAGGTTTTGTGATATAATCATCCGCACCATATTCCAGACCAAGAATCTTATCCATATCCTCACCCTTTGCCGTCAGCATAATAATCGGAATATTGGAAAACTCACGAATTGCCTGACAAACTTCAAAACCGGAGAGTCCCGGGAGCATCACATCCAGCAAAATGATATCATAAGAGTTCTCTTTTGCCTTTTTTAAAGCTTCCTCCCCGTCATAGGCACAGTCTACCTGCATCTCATCCTGCTCCAGACTGAACTTGATGCCTTTTACAATTAGTTTTTCATCGTCAACAACTAAGACCTTTCTCATTTTTTCACCTCTACCATTTATATTGTTATCTTATCTTTGATCTTGCGATACACTCCCTCTTTGATGCCCTGAATCTTCATAATATCTTCAGGTTTAGAAAAAGGACCATGTTCCTGTCTGTAGGCTATGATATCAGCAGCCTTCGCTTCTCCAATGCCAGACAACGTCATCAATTCCTGCGCATCAGCAGTATTGATATTTACTTTTTCAGAGAAAGAGTCCACGGCTTCTTTCTCTGTCTGTGCATCCTTTGATTTCTCTTTCTTCGATGGCACATAGATCTGCTGACCGTCTTTCATCTTTTCTGCCTGGTTAATACTTTCTGCTGCCGCCTTGGAAGTAAATCCACCTGCCGCTTCCACAGCCTTAACTACCCGGTCTCCTTCTGAAAATTGGTAAACTCCAGGATGTTTTACCTGACCGCAAATATCCACATAAATTTTCTCTGAAGAGGTTGTGGTCACTGACGGCTTTTCTTCAGGAAGATGAATTTCTTCCTTTTTTGAACAACTTCCTATGCACAACGCAAATCCCAATATAATACTGAATATTCTGACTCTTTTAAACAACACTACCCTCCGGTCACTGCAAAGAGTCTGGAACATGTAAATCTCTTCTCCATTATATCGAAAAAAATATTACATCACAAGAGAAATATTTACGATTTCCACTTAAATATTACGAGCCCTGTTACAAACAATGCCACTCCCAACAGTTTTATCCATTGGAATTCTGTTTTTTGTGTCCCAAATAATCCGAATAATTCTATAAGATAGGATACAATTGTCTGAGCAGCAACAATCAGCATCGCAGACTGTGCAGGTCCCAATGCGCTGATACTGCGAATCACGGTAAATGTAATGCCCGCTCCCATAATCCCGCCTAACAATAAATATTTTGGTGTTACCTTGGCAAGCATGAGAAAGCTTTGCTCTCTCTCTGTGAAAAACCAGATGAGAATACATGCCAGAAATCCGGTCAGCTGAACAAACGTGCTGGTTGTCCATGTACTGCTTTGTTTTGTCACTGCAGTGTTAAAAACTCCCTGCACACTCATCAGAGCCCCGGAAATTAACGCAATTATAAATCCAAACATAAAGAACCTCCATTTCAAAATCTATGTTATAACACATAGTTTTGCCGTGAAGGCTCTTTTCTATTCAAAGATTATACAATACAGTTTTCTAAAATCCGAATCATCTCATCCACATGCTTCTCTTCAATGATCAGAGGCGGCACAAAACGAATCACATGATTTCCTGCCGAAATTAAAATTAATCCCTGTGCCAAGGCGCGGTTTACTATGTCTCCCACTGACTTTTCAGGAGAAAATTCCAATCCCTGCATCAGAGCAATCCCCCGATGACCGACAATGCAGTCAAAACGTTCCTTTAATACTTCCAATTTCTCCCACAGATAACTTCCGACCTCTCGGGCATGTTCCGGAATATATAACTGTTGAAATTGATCAAATACTGCATTCACCGCTGCACATGCCAAAGGATTACCTCCATAAGTGGTTCCGTGATCTCCCGGAACCAGCGCTCCGTCCGCTTTTTCTCCCACAACAAAAGCTCCCACCGGAACTCCGCATCCAAGGGCTTTGGCAAGGGTCAGCACATCCGGTTTCACTCCGTAAAGATCATGTGCAAACATAGAACCACAGCGTCCCATGCCACACTGAATTTCATCAAAAATTAATAAGATGTCCTTCTCATCGCAAATGCGTCGCAGACCCTCTAAAAACTTCTGATCGGCAGGATAAATTCCTCCTTCGCCCTGTACCACTTCACAAATGATTCCACAAGTTTTGTCCGTAATTTTTGAAGCCACATCCTCAAGATCATTAAATTCTGCAAATACTGCACGAAATTCTTTTGGGACAAATCCATCTTGGTAATGACTGTTTCCTGTAACCGCTAATGCCCCCTGGCTTCTGCCATGAAAGGAATGATTCATTGCAATAAACTCATAATCTTTTGAGGGATCTTTTTGGTAAGCATATTTTCTTGCAACTTTTAAGGCTCCCTCGATTGCTTCTGTTCCGCTATTTGTAAAAAATACCTTATTTAATCCTGAAGCTTCCGCAATTGTTTTTGCAGCCTTCACCGCCGGGATATTATAGTAAAGATTTGAAGTATGAATCAATTGATCAATCTGTTCTTTCAGCGCACGATTGTATGCTTCATTCCCATACCCCAGAGCAAATACTGCAATACCGGCTCCGAAATCCAAATATTGATTCTGGTCTGCATCATACAAGTAAACGCCGTTCCCTTTTTCTAATACGACCGGAAAACGATTGTAGGTCTTTAATAAATATTGTTCCCCCTGGTCCATATATTCCTTCTGTGTCATATAGATTATGCCTCCTCTTTAAATAATGGTTTATCAAACAAAGGCTCTTTTAAAATAGCGGTTCCGATTCCTTTCTCGGTAAAAAATTCAAGCAGCAGACAATTTGTCACTCGTCCGTCCAGAATATGAACTCTGGAGACGCCGCTTTCGATGGCTTCAATGCAGTTTTTCAGCTTTGGCAGCATACCGCCTCCGACAACTCCCTTTTCTATAAACTCTTTTGCCTGTGCAAGATCCATTTCTGAAATTAATGTAGATTTATCCTCAGGATCTACAAAAACTCCTTCAATATCTGTTAAAAATACCAATTTTTCTGCATTTAAAGCTTCTGCCACGGCACATGCTGTATCATCTGCATTGATATTATAAGGCTCATAGGAATCTCCCAGACCGATGGGTGAAATGACCGGTACAAAATCATCTTCAATCAATGCTTCCAGCAATGTTGTATCTACACTTTTTACTTCTCCCACATATCCAAGATCTTTTCCCGGCATCTCTTTTTTCTTTACACGAATCATCTCGGCATCTTTCCCGGAAAGTCCTACCGCCTTCACTCCGACTTCCGCCATCATTGCAACCAATTCCTGATTCACCTTAAAAAGAACCATCTCGGCCACTTCCATCGTCTCTTTGTCGGTTACACGAAGTCCATGATAAAATTCCGGTTCTTTTCCGGACATGCGAACCCATTTGCTGATCTCTTTCCCGCCTCCATGTACAATAATCGGTTTCATGCCAACTAATTTTAAAAGCGCAACATCCCGAATGACACTTTTTTGCAGATTTTTATCTTTCATGGCACTTCCGCCATATTTCACAACTACGTAACAGTTATTGAAACGGCGAATATACGGCAGCGCTTCTGTTAAAACTTTTGCTTTCTCTTTGGACTGTTCTATTAATTCAATCTGATTGATCTGATCCATTTTTCTTCCTTTCTTTTTCTGACCTTATAAACTTCCTCTTGTAAAAATCGCTGTTTTACGACCGATAATCTGCATTGATACTCACATAATCATGGGTTAAATCACATCCCCACGCAGTTGCCTGCGCCTCTCCGTCATGCAGATCAATTTCCGCGCAAACTTCATCTTCTGATAAAATTTTTGTCGCCTCGTCCTCTGAATATTCCGCGGCAACTCCATTTTTTACAATTGCAATGCTTCCTGCCTGACTCTTTAAGGAAATATCCACTTTTTCCGGATGAAAGGCCACTCCTGCATAGCCAAGCGCACATAAAATTCTTCCCCAGTTGGCATCTCGTCCATAAATAGCTGCTTTCGTAAGATTGGATGTTACGACGGATTTACTTAAAGTCTTAGCCTGTTCCTTTGTAGCTGCCCCGCCAACGTGAACCTCAAACAATTTTGTGCATCCTTCACCGTCCGCTGCAATCTGCTTTGCCAATGATTCATGAACATAGGAGAGCCCCTGACGGAACTTCTCATACGCCTCATCCTTCTCTGTAATTTCAGCATTCCCGGCCATTCCATTTGCCAAAACAAACACCGTATCATTGGTAGAGGTATCTCCATCCACCGAAATCATATTAAAGGTATCTTCCACAATCTCTCGCTGCATTTCCTGCAGCAGCTTTTTGTCAATCTGAACATCTGTTGTGATAAATCCAAGCATCGTTCCCATATTGGGATGAATCATTCCAGATCCTTTGCACATTCCTCCGATGGTTACCGTTTGTCCCCCAAGTTCTATCTCCACAGCTGCTTCTTTCGGCTTTGTATCCGTGGTCAGGATCGCCCAGGAGGCATCTTTTGCGCTGTCTCTGTCTGCTTTCATTTTAGGAATCAGCTGCTGAATTCCTTTTTCAATGATCTCCATAGGAAGCTGCTGCCCAATGACGCCAGTGGATGCCACCAGTACTTCCTCCCGTTTGATCTCCAGGCATTCCGAAACTTTTTGCGCTTCTGTCAAAACATTGCGATACCCTCTGTCTCCTGTGCAGGCATTGGCAATTCCTGTATTTATAACCACAGCACGCACAGTCTCCTGCTCCTCTGCAATTTTTTTTCCCCACAAAACAGGGGCAGCTTTCACAAGATTTCTTGTAAATGTTCCTGACACCACCGCCGGTTTCTCACTTACAATAATTGCCATATCCTTATTACTTTTTCCCTGTTTGATTCCGGCTCTTAAGCCCGCTGCTAAAAATCCTTTCGGCGCCGTAACTCCACCGTCTATTTTTTTCATCTCCATCTTCTTTCTATCCTTCCTGCTTCTTCTTTATGATCTCTCCAACTACGGAAACATCGGCACAAGCTCCAGCCCTTCTGTTTCTTTTTGTCCAAACATAAGATTCATATTCTGAACCGCCTGTCCTGCTGCTCCTTTCACCAGATTGTCCATGGCTCCCATCATAATCAAGCGGTTGGTCCGAGGATCAATTTTAAAGTTTACGTCCACATAATTGCTTCCCTCTACCCATCTTGTCTCTGGGCAGACATTCTGCTCCAACACCCGAACAAAATATTCTTTTTGATAATAAGAATCATAAATTGCTTTTACATCTTCATAAGAAACGTCTTTTTTCAAGGATGCATACGCGGTGATTAAGATTCCTCGATTCATCGGTACCAGATGCGGTGTAAAATTCAATACCACATCTTCTCCGGATGCATAGCTTAGCTGATCTTCAATCTCCGGCGTATGCCGATGTGATGCAACTCCATAAGCCTTTATATTTTCATTTACTTCACAATACAGCTGACTGACCTTTGCCCCTCTTCCTGCTCCGGATGTGCCGGATTTTGCATCAATAATGATCGTACTCATATCAATCAGCCCTTCTTTTGCTGCCGGATAAATGGATAAAATCGAACAAGTTGGATAACATCCCGGATTGGCAATCAGCCGTGCATTTTTTACAGCTTCCCGATTTATCTCACAAAGTCCATAAACAGCCTCTGTAAGGTATTGCGGACTTTGATGTTTGATTCCATACCACTCTTCATAGCGCTTTACATCTTTGATCCGAAAATCCGCACTGAGGTCTATCACCTTAACTTTGGAAAGGATTTCTTCTGATAATAAAGAACTGCACAATCCTTGAGGCGTCGCCGTAAAAATCACATCTACTTTTGATGCCAGTTCTTCCATATTATCATCCAGGCATTTAGCATCTACAATTTCAAACATATTTTGAAATACATCATAATATTTCTGATCAATATAGCTTCGAGAGCCATACCATAGAATTTCAGCATCCTTATGCTGTGTCAAAATTCTTACAAGTTCCTGACCTGCGTATCCGGTTGATCCGATAATTCCTGCCTTAATCATTTTTATCTCCTTCTTTTCTTTATTTATCTCTCAAAATCATTGTTCATTAGTATACAACCGAATCTTAAAATATGCAATACTTTTGCATAAATATGCATATATTTTTTGTTTTATTCATTTTTTATCAAAAAATATGCATTGAAAAGAAAAAAACATCTTGCAAAAACCTAACGGATCAAGTATATTAATAGACAGATAAAACTACATATGTAAAATTTAGGAGGAATTATTTAAAAATGAAAGAAAAAGTCGTTTTAGCATACTCCGGAGGTCTTGATACAACAGCAATCATTCCCTGGTTAAAAGAACACTACGATTATGAAGTTATCTGCTGCTGTGTAGACTGCGGACAAGGAGAGGAATTAGACGGACTGGAAGAAAGAGCGAAATATTCCGGTGCATCTAAATTATATATTGTCGATATTACCGATGAATTCTGTGATGACTATATTATGCCTTGCGTGCAGGCGGGCGCTGTTTATGAAAACAAGTATTTGCTTGGAACTTCAATGGCACGCCCTGGAATTGCAAAAGCTCTGGTTGATGTAGCACGCAAAGAAGGCGCATCTGCAATCTGCCATGGGGCAACCGGAAAAGGAAATGATCAGATTCGCTTTGAATTGGGAATCAAGGCATTAGCCCCTGATCTTAAAATTATTGCCGCATGGCGTGATGATAAATGGGATATGGATTCCCGTGAATCTGAGATTGAATACTGTAAAGCTCACGGCATTGATCTTCCGTTTTCTGCCGATCAGAGCTATAGCCGGGATCGCAACTTATGGCACATCAGTCATGAAGGGCTAGAGCTTGAAGATCCTGCCAATGAACCAGATTATGATCATCTGCTGGTGTTGGGCGTATCTCCTGAAAAAGCTCCTGAGGAGGGAGAATATGTTACCATGACATTTGAGAAAGGTATCCCAACCTCAATTAACGGTGAAACAATGAAGGTTTCTGATATTATCCGAAAACTCAATCAGTTAGGCGGAAAACATGGAATCGGTATCGTTGATATTGTAGAAAATCGTGTTGTCGGGATGAAATCCCGCGGTGTGTATGAGACTCCGGGCGGTACCATTTTAATGGAAGCACACGATCAGTTAGAGGAACTGGTATTAGACCGCGCTACAATGGAAGTGAAAAAAGATATGGGAAATAAACTGGCTCAGGTTGTATATGAAGGAAAATGGTTTACTCCGCTTCGCGAAGCTATTCAGGCCTTTGTCACCTCAACTCAGGAATACGTAACCGGTGAAGTAAAATTCAAACTTTATAAAGGAAATATCATCAAAGCCGGAACAACTTCTCCATATTCTTTATACAGCGAATCTCTTGCTTCCTTTACCACAGGAGACCTGTATGATCATCATGATGCGGAAGGCTTCATTACCTTATTCGGACTTCCTCTGAAGGTTCGCGCAATGAAACTGAAAGAATTAGACAAGTAGAAAACAAAAAACATCTCTGTGAAACTCTGGCATTCTGTTGCTTTGTCTCACAGAGATGTTTTTTTATTCTATATAATATACCCAGTTTTCTTTTCTTTTTGGAGCTTTCGGATATTCTCCGTCTACATACCCCAGCACACAATGTCCGATTCCTTCATACGCTCCTTCTATCCCCAGAGATTTTAATAATTCTTTTCCTTCTTTTGAGTCAAATTCTTCTTTTGCTCTATGAATCCAACAGCTTCCAATCCCAAGAGCATGTGCTTCCAACATTAAATTTGCCATAGCCAACGTCCCGTCATACACTGCTGTAGGTCTTGTTTTATCTGCCAGCACCACGCAAACAACCGGAGCACCGTAAAACGGATCACTCGTTGTTCCCATAATATCTGCATTCCATTTTGATAATTTGTCTCTGATTTCACGGTTGGTTACTGCCAGAATTATCGGGGATTGTTTTCCCATTCCGGTTGCCGCATACGTTCCCGCTTCTATAATTTGATCCAGCACTTCTTTTGGAATCTCATCGGGCTTAAATTTTCGGATACTTCTTCTGGATTTTATCAAATCCAATACTTCGCTCATATGTAACCTCCTAAATCTTATTTTGCTAATTTTTTAATATCTGCTCTTTGGCTCATCGCTGTCACAAAAACCCAACTGCCAAAATGCAACTGCACTGGCAGCTGCCACATTTAAAGAATCCACTCCGTGAAACATCGGGATTTTCATTGTATAATCACAGCGGTCCACCGTCTCTTCCAACAGCCCAAATCCTTCGGTCCCCAAAACAATCGCCAGCTTTTCCTCTTGTTGTAATCTGGGGTCTGCAATGGACAGCGCTGTCTCGTTTAATGCCATGGCAGCCACCTTAAATCCCTTGTCTTGCAGAAAAGAAATCCAGTCCTTTGAATTCCCGGACTTCTCGTTCAGAAACGTCCACGGAATCTGAAATACCGTTCCCATGCTGACACGAACAGCCCTTCGATACAACGGGTCACTGCATCCTCCGGTCAGCAAAATTCCACCCATGCCAAGAGCCGCTGCCGAACGAAAAATTGCCCCCACATTGGTCGGATTCATAACGTTTTCCAAGACCACGATCCTTTTTGCATGTTTACAGACTTCTTCTGCTGCAGGAAGTTCCCGACGGCGCATAGCGCACAGCATTCCTCTTGTCATTTGAAATCCCGTCATCTTTTGAAACAGTTCACGCTCTAATATATAGACCGGAACATCTTCCCACTGCTGTGTCAGAATTTTTGCAGCATCCGTCCACTGCTGTTTTTCCACAAGAAATGATATTGGAATATATCCGGCATCTAACGCGGTCTGAATGACCATAGGACTCTCTGCAATAAAAATACCCTTTTGGGGCTCGTGATAGTGTAATAGCCGGCTTTCTGAAAGTCTTGCATACATATCAAGCTCCGAAGCCTCAAAATCTGTAATTTCCATGATCTTTCCTCCGATTGGTTCTCCTACTTTATTACCTTAGCAGATCCAAACGCAGTTGTCGATAGAAAATCCTCTAAAGAATTTTGTAATGAGGCTTTTCTTCCTGAAATAATTTATATCTTAAGTAATCGTCCATAACAATGGCAACACTGGAAACCAAAAACCATAAAAATGAATAAAACAGACAAATCTGTCCCATAAAATTATAGGGAAGATTTGAATAGTCCCAAATATCCATTTTCAGCCATACATTTACAATTAAACCTGTTGTAAATTCCAACGCAGTAATAATCAAAGAGGATAACACCATTTGGCTTATAAAACTCATTTTTATCTTCACATTTTCATTCAGCAGACCACAGCATACAAAACACGCTCCGCCGCATAAAAACATGGTATAGTGAGAATAACCGCGCACCAGCACTTCCAGAAAAAAATAAGCCATTCCTCCGATGCCAAATAAAATTACATGTTTTTCAATTCGATACATCTTCTCCATATTCTATCCACCTGTTTTTTCATACTTATTGTATTGTGCGTGTTTTCCAACATTCCTATTCACAGCATCTGCTTTTCCGAAAAAATGAAAATTTTATGGAAAAAATTCGCGCTTTCGTGTAGAATATAAAAGGAAATACATTTGATTTTATGAGGAAAAAGAAATTATATACAGAAAAGAGGAAAATTTTTATGGCACAATTATGGGGCGGGCGTTTTACAAAGGAAACAGATCAATTGGTTTACAATTTTAATGCATCCATTTCATTCGATCAAAAGTTTTATCGTCAGGATATCCGAGGCAGCATTGCTCATGTGACAATGCTTGCAAGCGTCGGCGTTTTGACTTCTCAGGAGCGGGATACCATTCTTGACGGTTTAAATGGTATCTTAGAGGATCTTGAAACCGGTGTTTTGGAAATTACCAACGAGTATGAAGATATTCACAGCTTTGTGGAAGCAAATCTGATCCAGCGCATCGGCGATGTGGGAAAGAAACTCCACACAGGACGCAGCCGCAACGATCAGGTTGCTTTGGATATGAAGCTTTACACACGAGATGAAATTCTGGAAATCCAGCTTCTTTTGAAAGAGTTTATGAAAACGCTTCACCAGATTATGAAGGAGCACATTGATACATTTATGCCTGGATTTACGCATCTTCAAAAAGCACAGCCGGTAACTCTGGCTCACCATGTGGGCGCATATATGGAAATGTTCAAACGAGATTATGACAGACTCGGCGATATATTCAAACGTATGAATTACTGCCCTTTAGGCTCCGGAGCGCTGGCAGGAACGACCTATCCTCTGGACCGGGAGCAGACGGCTTCTCTTTTAGATTTTTACGGACCAACGCTAAATAGTATGGATTCTGTTTCTGATCGTGACTATGTGATTGAATTACTCTCTGCGTTATCTACCATTATGATGCATCTGAGCCGTTTCAGTGAAGAAATTATTATATGGAATTCCAACGAATACCAGTTTGTCTCCATTGATGACGGATTCAGCACTGGAAGCAGTATTATGCCTCAGAAAAAAAATCCGGACATTGCCGAACTTGTCCGCGGAAAAACAGGTCGTGTATATGCCGCTCTGACTTCCATTCTTACAACAATGAAAGGAATTCCTCTGGCATACAATAAAGATATGCAGGAAGACAAAGAGCTGACGTTTGATGCTATCGACACTGTAAAGGGATGTATCTCCCTGTTCCACGGAATGATGGAAACTATGACCTTCCACAAACCGGCAATGGAAGCAAGCGCGAAACACGGCTTCACCAATGCAACCGATGCCGCTGATTATCTTGTTAATCATGGTGTTCCATTCCGCGATGCACACGGAATCATCGGCAGGCTGGTTCTTCTTTGTATTGAACAAAACAAATCTCTGGATGACTTATCTCTGGAAGAATACCAAAACATTTCACCGGTATTTGAGGAGGATATTTACGATGCCATCAGTATGGAAACTTGTGTTGAAAAACGAAATACCATCGGAGCTCCCGGACACGCTGCGATGGAAAACGTGTTAAAAATCAACGAAGATTATCTGGCTTCCCTCAAATAGCAAGGAGTTTCTATGAAGAAAAAAATCTTTCTTTCGTTCCTTCTTCTCTCCCTGACACTTTTATGGGGATGTGGAGTGGAACTAACCGGAAATGTATCTTTAAATAAAGATTTTTCAGGTACAAGAACGATGTCTTGTACCTTTTCTTCCAATGATTTTCTTCGGAACTTTCAGGGGACAAAGGAGGATTTGGATCAATTAATTGAGGATTCCTGTCCAGAGGTTTTGACCTATAAAAAATCCTCCAAAGACGGCATGTACTCTTACACTTTTTCTCTAAGTTTTTCCTCTTTCAAAGATTATCAGAAGAAAACCGAAGAACTTCTCCACTTTGCTCCTGAGATCACATACCAATACGGGGATTCTCCATTTGTATCCGGACTCATTTATAAAGAAAATTTTTCTTCCAAGGATCTGATGGCATGGCTTTACACCGCCCTTTATGAAAAAAAATACATTGACAATAACTCTGTCGATGATTTGTGGGACTTAAAAAAGACAACCATCTCTTTTCTCGGAAAAACCTATGAAACCTCCGGCAAAATTTCTATTGATGAGATGAAGTATGCCGAACTTTCTTCCATCCGGATTCACACGGAACCAAAGAGTGACGGAACCCTTTCCCGCACAATCCGATTTTACCTTCCACAGTCAACCTTAGATCAAAATCTCGGTAAGATCCGCCGTTATTTTCAAGGACATTCTGTCTCTTGGAGCGGAAACAGTGATGGAAAAATTTTATCCGTTACTTTCTCTGCGGATAGTTTTTCTAATTTAACAGAAGAGACAAGAAAGGTTCTTCACTCCAAAAATTCTTTCGGAACCTATAAAGTGATCTGCAAAAAAGGAAACCCATTCCAGTTTCAGACTGATTATAAAGAATCTCTGGACTTTTCCAATTTCGTACAAAAAAAGGGAACGGTTCCTGTGGTATATACCTTTGAAAATCAAACACTCCTTGATCAAGCAATCAAAAAAAAGGAAATCACGTTCTCTTCTGAGCACACACAAAAGCTTGCTGGTTATGAAATCGTAACCGTATGGAATAACAAAAACGATCTTCGCAGAAAGACAAGGCTCACCTTCGATTCCTCCTGCAGCCGGCTTCAACTGGCAAAACTAAAGGAAGCCTTTCAGGGTGAAACCATTTCCGATGTTTCCATAACCGGAAAGAAGAAAAAAGTTCTCTCTTTCCAGCAGCAAGGTTCTGTGGATGCCTGCAGTCATGATCTTTCCAACATCTTTCAGGGATCTTCGCTGACAGTGAAAGAGAGTTCTTCACTTTTTCATGGAACCTCCACAACCTTGGAAGAAAAACTTTCGCTGCCTGGCAAAGAAGACGAAATTTCAGGGACCTACACCTTTGTGTCCGTTCATCCAAAACAAAGTGTTCATGTAGCAGTCACACCGAAAGATCAGATTCAAAATTCCAGTTCCCAGAATACCTCGAATCGTTTTGCTGCCTCTCTAATTGACTCAAACGAAACGGTTCAAAAGCTTTACACCTATCAGCTGAAAAGCGATAAAATTAAAATATCTTTTCAGGGAAAGGTATCTTCCAGTCTATGGACTTCTGGTTTAAAATGGCTGATACCCCTGGTTTTTCTTCTTGCTATCCTTATATTGATTCCTTTAAAACAGAAGGATCTCATCCAAAAAGGAAATCAGGCAAAAGCTGCTCTGGAACAATGGATCAAACGGCATCGGCTTTAAAAAGAAAAAGCAGGTTCTCATCATAGCAGCGCCCCCCCCCAAAAGTCAAACAGCTTTGTGAGCGATTCCTGATACTCACATAACGTTCAACCATTGGAGGCTGCTGTAAGAGTTCCTGCCTTATTTCTCATCTGAAATCTCTGCGCCGTCTGTGTCCGTCTTGATACAGACATCTAATTTTTGATACGGAATTTCAATTCCGTGTTTATCGAATCGAGTTTTAATCTCTTCATTTAATTCCCATTTGGTCGCGACATAATCCTCTGTGGATACCCAGCAGCGAATTCCCATAATGACAGCGCTATCGGACAAACTGCTGACAAAGATGTTCACGCCCTCCTGATCAAGAATTCTTTTCTCGTCTTTGGCAATTTCTGAAAGTATTTGTTTCACTTCTTTGATATCTTCGTCATAAGAAACTCCAATGGTTATATCAATGAGTCTGCGGTCCTGTTTCGTATTGTTAACCAAGCTGGAATTACTTAATGTTCCATTGGGGATGACAATCACCCGATTGTCAATGGTTTTCAGTTTTGTATAAAAAATATCCATTGCCGCAACCTGTCCCTCGCAGTCTGTGCCTGAAACAACAATGTAATCTCCCACCTGAAACGGCTTTAAAATCAGCAAAAGAACGCCTCCTGCAATGTTGGACAAACTTCCCTGCAACGCAAGACCTACCGCTACGCCTGCGGAACCAAGGATCGCAATAAAAGAACTGATCTCTACTCCCACATGAGCAATTGCCATAAAAATAACAACGCAGCGCAAAGCGATCTTTACAAAAGAACAGGAAAAGGAAATGACTCCATAGTCAATCTCTGCCCTCTCCAAAGCTGCTTTTATTAAATTGATCAAAACTTTAATCAGCTTAAATCCGATAAAAATAATCAAAAACGATACAATCAGCTTTCCAATCAAACTAAAAGCAACATCCAAATACTTCTCCAATAATTGGCTCCAGTTAATATTAATCTTTGATAACATCATATGCTCCTCTTTTGTTTGTAGAACGAGCGGACAAATCCGCCAAAAATTTCCGATACCAGAAAATATAAAGAAACACGTAAACATCTACGTGTTTCTTTATGATACCTGTTTCAGGCCTTGGATGCAAGGCTTATTTCCTGGTAATATATCCCTTTGCTTTCAGTGTCTCTGCACAAAGTACGGCTCCTCCTGCAGCGCCGCGGACCGTATTATGAGAAAGTCCCACAAATTTATAATCATAAACAGTGTCTTCTCTCAAACGTCCCACAGAAACACCCATACCGTTTTCATAATCCACATCTGCCTTTACCTGTGGGCGATTATCTTCCTCCAAATATTGAATCATCTGTTTTGGCGCGCTTGGAAGCTCTAATTCTTGTGGAAGTCCGCTGAAATTCACTAATTTTTCAATCAGCTGTTCCTTTGTCGGATGCTTTTTAAACTTCACAAAGACCGCTGCAGTATGCCCATTCAATACCGGAACACGAATACATTGTGTTGTAATTACAGGTGTCTCAGCTTTAACAATCACACCGTCTTCGATGTTTCCCCAGAGGCGAAGAGGCTCCTGCTCACTTTTTTCTTCCTCTCCACCGATATATGGAATAATATTCTCCACCATCTCCGGCCAGTCTTTAAATGTTTTTCCGGCGCCTGAAATTGCCTGATAAGTAGTTGCGACAACCTCATATGGTTCAAACTCTTTCCATGCGGTTAATACCGGCGCATAGCTCTGGATGGAACAGTTTGGTTTTACCGCAACAAATCCTCTGGTCGTTCCCAAACGTTTTTTCTGACTTTCAATAACTTCAAAATGCTCTGGATTAATCTCCGGAACCACCATCGGAACATCCGGTGTCCAGCGATGGGCGCTGTTGTTGGATACCACCGGAGTCTCTGTTTTGGCATAAGCTTCTTCGATTTTCTTGATTTCATCTTTTGACATATCCACTGCGCTAAACACAAAATCAACCGTTTCTGCTACCGCTTCTACTTCATTTACGTTTTTTACAACCATTTCCTTCACTGCATCCGGCATCGGCGTATCCATTTTCCAACGGTCTCCTACCGCCTGCACATATGTCTTTCCCGCTGAGCGCGGACTGGCAGCCAAGGTTGTTACTTGAAACCATGGATGATTTTCCAACAGAGAAATAAATCTCTGACCAACCATACCTGTCGCACCTAAGATTCCTACTTTTAATTTCTCATTCATTCTAATCCTCCTTACAGTACTCTCACGCGTACAACGCCTTCAATTTCTTTCATTTTTTGAATGATATCCTTGGAAGGTTTCTTTTCTACATCAAAGATAGAATATGCCCAATCTCCCTTAGACTTGTTCAGCATATTGACAATATTATGATCGTCCCCAGCCAAAATTGCCGTTAACTGACCAATCATATTCGGAAGATTCTTATGATGTACTGTAATACGTGCTTCAGAATCGATTTCACCCAAATCACAATTCGGATAATTTACAGAATTTACAATATTACCATTTGCCAGATAATTCATCATCTGCTCTACTGCCATTTCGGCACAATTCTCTTCTGATTCTTCCGTTGACGCTCCAAGATGCGGAATGGTAATAATTCCGTCCATGCCGGCAACCTCTTCATTTGGAAAATCGGTTACATAATGCTTCACTTTTCCAGATTGCAATCCATCCATCACCGCTTTATTCTCTACCAGTTCACCTCTGGCAAAGTTTAAGATGGTAACACCCTCTTTCATCTTTGCAATTGCTTCTTTGTTAATCATTTCCTTTGTGGAATCCATATAAGGAACATGTACTGTAATATAATCACATTTTGTATAGAGTTCGTCTAAAGAACTGCTGTGATTTACCATTCTGGATAAGCTCCAGGCAGAGCGCACAGACACATAAGGATCATAACCATAGACTTTCATTCCCAGGCGATTGCAAATATTTGCTACCAGAACACCAATGGCTCCCAGACCGATCACACCGATGCTTTTTCCCTTTAATTCATTTCCGGCATATAATTTTTTCTGTTTTTCCACAACCTTTGCCAGTTCCGGAGTATCTGCATTTTCTTTTACCCAGTTATATCCTCCGATAATATCACGAGATGCAAGCAGAAGTCCTGCTACCACCAATTCCTTTACACCGTTGGCATTTGCGCCCGGAGTATTAAAAACCGTAATTCCCCGTTTTGCATATTCTTCTAAAGGAATATTATTCACTCCCGCGCCTGCTCTTGCCACTGCCAGAAGACTATCCGGAATCTCAAGATCGTGCATTCCTGCACTCCGAACTAAAACTGCATCTGCTGCACTTAAATCATCAATAACCTCAAATTCACTTGTAAATAAATCTAATCCTTGCTTTGAAATGGGATTCAAACATTTTACTGTATACATGACTGCTCCTTATTTATTCTCTTCTTCAAATTTTTTCATAAATGCAACTAATTTTTCAACACCCTCTTTTGGCATTGCATTGTAGATACTTGCACGCATTCCTCCAACCGTCCGGTGTCCCTTTAGATTCTCAAATCCTGCTTTCTTTGCCTCCTGGACAAATTTTGCATCCAGCTCCTGATCTCCTGTCACAAACGGAACGTTCATTAAAGAGCGATCTTCTTTTACAACCGTACCTCGAAACATCTCGCTCTGATCCAAAAAATCATACAGAATCTTGGCTTTTGCTTCATTTCGTTCTTTCATAGCTTCCAGTCCGCCCTGCTTTTTGATCCACTGAAATACTTTTCCGCAAATGTAAATGCCATAGCACGGCGGAGTATTATATAAAGAATCTGCATCTGCCTGTGTTTTCCATTTTAACATGGTCGGAGTTCCGGGAAGGACGTCGTCAGTTATCAGATCTTCTCGAATAATACAGACAACAACGCCTGCAGGTCCGACATTTTTCTGTACCCCAAAGTAAATTACTCCAAAATCTTCCACATTCACCGGCTCGGATAAGATGCAGGAAGACATATCAGCCACTAAAATTTTCCCTTTTGTATTCGGGACCTGCTGATATTTCGTTCCGTAAATTGTGTTATTGTAGCAGACATATACATAATCCGCATCCTCAGATACCGGAAGATCAGAACAATCTGGAATATAGGAATAGGTTTTATCTTCAGAGGAAGCTAAAATATTTACTTTTCCATATCTGGACGCTTCCTGATATGCTTTTTTTGCCCACTGTCCTGTTATAATATAATCTGCCACCTTATTTTTCATCAGATTCATCGGAATCGCTGAAAACTGCTGAGAGGCTCCGCCTTGAAGAAATAATACTCTGTAGTTATCCGGAATGTCCATCAAATCTCTTAAATCTGCTTCTGCTGTCTTGATGATGTCATCAAACATTTTGGATCTGTGACTCATCTCCATCACAGACATGCCGCATCCCTTATAATCCAACATCTCATCTGCTGCCTCTTTTAATACCTCTTCTGGCAAAACTGCCGGTCCGGCAGAAAAATTATACACTCTAGCCATTTCTCATTCTCCTTTATTTAAAATTATATTATTTTTTACCTTCCAAATCTGATTGATCAAATGCTTCTTCAATCGAGCCTCCCGGATTTACCATCGGCCATACTTTATCATCTAAATCAATATGGCAGTCCAAGACGGTCGGCTTCCCCGCATCCAGCGCTTCCTGAAACGCTTTTTTAAATTCCTCAATATGCGTAATTTTCTTTGCTGCAACTCCAAATCCTTCTGCAACTTTCACAAAATCAACAGAATCCTGCAGCGTTGTATATGAGTATCTTTCTTCATAAAATAAATCCTGCCATTGTCTTACCATTCCGAGAACTCCATTATTTATAATAACTTCAATAACCGGAATGTTATATCGTGACGCCGTTGCAAGCTCATTCAGGTTCATGCGAAAACATCCGTCGCCCGCGATATTTACCACAACTTTGTCCGGATTTCCGACTTTCGCTCCAAGGCTGGCTCCAAGACCATATCCCATGGTTCCGAGACCTCCGGATGTCAGCAGCTTTCTTGGACGATCATACTTATAAAATTGCGCCGCCCACATCTGATGCTGTCCAACCTCTGTTGTAATAATTGCCTCGCCTTTTGTCATCTCATAAATTTGTTCTACAATCTCAGGACAAGTCAATCTGCCTTTTTCGTACGTCATTGGATATTTTTCTTTGTATTCCTCAATCTCTTTCACCCAAGCGTCATGGTTTTGCTGCGTCAGACGCCGATTTATCACTGTCAGAACCGCCTTAATATCCCCTATGATATACGCCGGGGTTCTAATATTTTTATTCACTTCCACAGGGTCAATGTCGATTTGAAGAATTGCCGCGTTTTTTGCGAAGGTATCTGGATTTCCCAGCACTCTGTCACTGAAGCGAGTACCCACTGCAATTAAGAGATCACAGTTTGATACTCCGAGATTCGATGTCTTCGTGCCATGCATTCCAATCATACCTGTATATAAATCATTAGAACCGTCAAACGCACCTTTTCCCATCAATGTATCACAGACCGGACAGTGGACCTTTTGCACAAATTCTCTTAATTCCTGTTCCGCATCCGAAATTACGGCTCCGCCGCCCACCAATACATAGGGCCTTTTTGCCTCCTCAATCATCCGAATTGCCGTCTGGATATCCATCTCACGAATCAGTTCGCTGGATCGTATAATTCTTTTCGGTGTTTCTTTTTGATACACCGTTTTTGCCGCAGTAACATCTTTCGGAATATCAACCAACACCGGTCCCGGTCTTCCGCTTTTTGCAATTTTAAAAGCCCGTCTTATAGTATCCGCAAGATCTTCAATATCTTTTACAATAAAATTATGCTTTGTGATCGGAAGCGTGATCCCCGAAATATCAACCTCTTGAAAACTGTCTTTTCCAAGAAGACTGACTCCCACATTGCATGTAATGGCAACCACCGGCACAGAGTCCATATGCGCCGTAGCAATCCCGGTCACAATATTTGTAGCTCCCGGACCGGAGGTTGCAAACACAACGCCCACTTTTCCGGTGGATCTGGCATACCCGTCCGCCGCGTGGGACGCCCCCTGTTCATGAGAAGTCAGAATATGGGTAAATGTATCTTTTTGTTTATACAGTTCATCATAAATATTTAAAATGGCTCCGCCCGGATACCCAAATACCGTATCCACACCCTGCTCTTTTAAACATTCCAAAACAATCTGAGCCCCTGTCAATTGTTTCATCTTTTGACCTCTTTCCTAATTCTATTTCTGATTGATCTCTAAAATTGCCCCGCGATTTCCAGATGTAACAAGCGAAGCATATCTGGCAAGATATCCTGAAGTTACCTTTGGTGTTCTTGGTTTCCAATTTTCTCTTCTTTTTGCCATCTCCTGATCGGATACCTTTAAATTCAACGAATTTGCATTAATATCAATGGCAATGATATCTCCCTCTTCTACCAATGCAATCGGTCCGCCAACTGCTGCCTCCGGCGAAACGTGTCCGATGCACGCTCCTCTGGACGCCCCGGAAAATCTGCCGTCTGTAATCAATGCCACACTGGAGCCAAGTCCCATTCCCATAATCGCTGAGGTTGGATTCAGCATCTCACGCATGCCAGGTCCGCCTTTCGGTCCCTCATAACGAATGACAACCACATCCCCAGGCTTAATTTCTCCGCCCTTGATTGATTTGATTGCATCTTCTTCACAATCAAAGACTCGCGCCGGTCCTTCCATCTTCAACATCTCAGGCGCTACTGCGGAGCGTTTCACCACGCCGGAATCCGGTGCAAGGTTTCCCTTTAACACGGCAATTCCTCCTGTTTGGCTGTATGGATTCTCAATCGGACGAATTACATTTGGATCTTTGTTCTCACATCCTTCAATATTCTCCTGAACCGTCTTTCCTGTTACCGTTATAAGATCTGTGTGCAGCAAATTCTTCTTATTAAGTTCATTCATCACTGCATACACTCCGCCTGCTTCATTCAGCTCTTCAATATATGTTCGGCCTGCCGGAGCCAAATGACATAAGTTTGGTGTTTTCGCACTAATCTCATTGGCTTTCTCCAGATCCAAGTTCACCCCTGCTTCATGGGCAATCGCAGGGAGATGAAGCATACTGTTTGTACTACATCCAAGAGCCATATCCACCGTCAGCGCATTCTCAAATGCTTTTTCCGTCATAATATCTCTCGGTCTGATATTTTTCTCCAACAGCTCCATAACTTTCATTCCCGCGTGCTTTGCAAGGCGGATTCTCTCAGAATAAACTGCCGGAATAGTACCGTTGCCCTGAAGCCCCATTCCCAAAACTTCCGTCAGACAGTTCATCGAATTGGCAGTGTACATTCCAGAACAGGAACCGCACGTTGGACATGTTTTATTTTCAAATTCGTCCAGCTCTTCTTTTGTTATTTTCCCTGCAGCATAGGAGCCGACCGCCTCAAACATACTCGATAAGCTGGTTTTGCATCCGTTTACGCGCCCTGCGAGCATTGGTCCGCCACTGACGAACACTGTGGGTACATTGACACGGGCCGCAGCCATCAAAAGCCCCGGTACATTTTTATCACAGTTTGGTACCATAACCAGTGCATCAAATTGATGCGCCAATGCCATACATTCTGTGGAATCGGCAATCAGGTCACGAGTCACCAAAGAATACTTCATGCCGATATGCCCCATCGCAATTCCATCGCAGACCGCAATTGCCGGAAATACTACCGGTGTTCCGCCTGCCATTGCCACACCCATTTTAACAGCTTCCACAATTTTGTCAAGATTCATATGTCCCGGTACAATTTCATTATACGAACTAACAATCCCAACAAGAGGTTTCCTCATCTCTTCCTTTGTATAGCCTAATGCATGAAACAATGATCTCTGAGGAGCAAATGCTTCTCCTTCTGTATATGTATTTCCCATAATTACCTCCTAATTATCAGCAAAATTTATTTAATTTTTTCAATGATTTTTTCACCCATTTCTTTACATCCAACCTGCTTCATTCCCTCAGACATGATATCAACGGTACGCCATCCCTCCGCAAGAACTTCTTTCACTGCTTTTTCTACAGCATCTGCTTCCGCATCCAGATCAAACGAATATCTCAGCATCATCCCAGCAGATAAAATCGTCGCGATCGGATTGGCAATATCTTTCCCGGCAATATCCGGTGCTGATCCATGACTTGGCTCATACAAACCAAAGTTTCCTTCCGCCAGACTCGCAGAAGGCAACATTCCGATGGAACCTGTGATCATACTTGCCTCATCGGACAAAATATCCCCAAACATATTTTCTGTTAAAATCACATCGAATTGCCCCGGATTATTTACAAGCTGCATTGCACAATTATCTACCAGCATATGTTCATACGTCACATCCTCATAATTCTTTGCAACCTCTTCCACCACAGCTCTCCAAAGTCTGGAGGAATCCAAAACATTGGCTTTGTCAACACTAATCACATGTCGTTTGCGTTTCCTTGCAATGTCAAAAGCTTTCACTGCAATCCTGCGAATCTCCTTCTCATTATAGGACAAAGTGTCCACGGCTGTCTTCACCCCATGAACTTCTTTCGTGGATCTCTCCCCAAAATAAAGTCCTCCAGTGAGCTCTCTCATAATTACCATATCAAAACCATCACCTATGATCTCATCTTTTAGCGGGCATGCCTGCTTCAACTCATCATACAAATATGCCGGACGTATATTGGCAAACAATCCCAAAGATTTGCGAAGCTTCAAAAGACCGGCTTCCGGTCTTAACTCTGCCGGCAATTGATACCATGGCGATGTGCTGGTATTCCCGCCAATCGATCCCATCAACACCGCATCACTGCTTCGGGCAATCTCTAATGCTTCTTCTGTTAATGGTTTCCCGTGAATATCAATGGAAGCTCCGCCCATCAAAATCTGCTTATAAGAAAAAGTGTGTCCAAATGCCTCTCCAACCGCATCTAAAACACGCATAGCTTCTGTAACAATTTCCGGACCAATTCCATCTCCTTTGATCACTGCTAAATTACAATTCATATCGTCCTCCTTTTCTATCATACTTTCTTATATCAATATATCGCAACTCGTCATACTCAGCCTCTCAACAGCAAAACCAAAAGTGCTCCAAGGCAGCTGGCACATGCAACTGTTACGATATTTTTTTCATTATATGCAAAAATCACAGCAATTGCAAATCCAATTGCTGATGCCACCATATCTCCCGTCGCATAAAAAACTGCCGGTATAATCATAGATGCCAGGACAGCATATGGAACATAGAATAAAAACGACCGAAAAAAACGATTTTCAATCTTTTTCTGGATTGCTGCCAACGGAATTGCTCTTATTAGATAAGTAGAAATTGCCGTCGCTGCTATATATAACAAAAGCGTACTAATCTTCATCCGTCTTCTCTCCTTCTACCGGAAATAAAATGGCCCCAATGGATGCGGCAATCAGTGTGCAGATAATAATCACAAAACCGCTGGAAACCTGAGATAATCCTGGAAGATACTGAAACATCAGACTGATCAACACAGAAATTAAGATCACCGCCACAATCGGACGGTTGGTTTTTGCCGGAGGAACGATAATTCCAATTAACATCCCGTAAATTGCGACTCCAAGCGCATTTCTTATGACCACCGGAAGAATTTCACTGGCTGTGGCGCCCAGGAAAGTTCCCACTGTCCAGCTAATCCAGGGAATTGACATCAAAGCGTAAAAATATCTCGGTGTAATTTCTCCCGGTCTTCCACAGGAAACCGCAAAAATTTCATCTGTAACCGCAAACGCCATGGAACATCGGTTCCAGTTCGTGGCGCTTTCCACCAATTTCTGTCCGATCGCGATGGACATAATAGAATATCTTAAATTAATAATAATCTGCGATAAAATCAGCTCGACAAGACTCCCTCCTGCTGTCATGGAAATAATTGCCGCAAACTGCCCTGCAGATGTCAGACAGGTGGCTGAAATCAGGGTTAAGGCCCAAACAGGAATTCCTTTTGACGATCCCGCAATTCCGAAGGCAAAAGACACCGCAACATATGCCAATCCAATGGGAATTCCATCCACCAATCCCTGTCGAAAATCATCATGTGCTTTCATTTCATACTCCTAGAGTTCAAAATAATTCGATCTCTGGACAAAATTACAATAATCTCCAAAAATCGAACTTATATAATAGAATAACACATTTATTGACAGAATGGAAATAAAATTTCATGAAACTAATGGTAAATCTATCTTTTCGTTGAAAACCTGCGAAAAACATAATATAATGAAAAAAAATAAATGATAGGGGATTCATTATGTTAAAAAAGAAATTACTATGTTTTGGACTTTCCGTCCTGATTCTTTTTTCCGGCACTGCCACCACTCCGGCAGCAGTAAAAGCGGGAAAGTTTTTCAAAATTCAATACACTCACAATAAAAAATCTTATTCCAAAAAAGCCATTGACGCTCGTTACAACAACAAAATTATTAAAACCAATATGCCGGGCTTTATTGACGGTTCCACTTCTTTATACTCTGCATATTGGATTTTTGGGCGCTGTTCTTCCCTTGGCACAAAATATTCTTATTCAGGAAAAAATCAGCGTATTACTTTAAAACGAGGCTCTAACACTGTCGTAATGACGCTTAATAAAAAAACTGCCACATTAAATGGAAAAAAATTTACTCTTCCGGCAGCCCCTCGGAAAATTCGTTATATTGCAAAAAAGAAAAATTATATTATGGTGCCAGGAGATATTATAGCAAAAAAACTAGGGCTCCAGTATAGCTGGAATAACCGTTTATTATCCGGACTGATTTCTAAACCATCTGGAAACAGCAGCAATACTTCCAATAATACACCGGCTCCATCCACTCCTTCCAATTCCGGACCTGGCACAAAGATCACGGCTTCTGAATCCAATTATTCCATCCGAATCAAGAAGCCTTCCGGCTTAAATGCCTCATCTATTACCGCTAACGATGACTATTGGAACAAGAGAATGCAGATTATCATCAATGGAGATTTCCGTTCGCATTTTTCTTCCGCTTCCAACCGTACCATCCGGGAACCTCTGACTTACAGTGTTTCCTACAGCGGCGGAAAAACTTATATTAATCTAAAAACTTCCTCCATCAAAGGATTTAGCATCACACAAACTTCTTCCTATATATATGTCAAATATGCTGCACCGAAATCCATGTTCCAACGTGTTCTTGTCATTGATGCAGGTCATGGTGGCTCGGATTCAGGAGCAACAGGTTCTGGATTCGCTGAAAAAAATATGACTTTAAAAATTGTCCAAAGCATGAAAACATCCTTTGACAAAAACAGTACTTATAAGGTCTACTACACCAGACTTTCCGACTGGTATCCGTCTCTTTCTTATCGCTATAAAATGGCGAATGAGGTAAATGCTGACCGATTCTTAAGCGTACATATTAATTCCGCTGAGAATCCGGCAGCAAAAGGAACAGAAACACTCTACAAAAATTATAAAACCTACGCACAAACCATTCAAACCGAAGCCTTATCAGCAATGGGATATGCAAAAAACGGATCTTATGATCGTAACTTAAAATACAGAACCGATCTCGCAGTGTTAAATGGACCAAAGATGACAACCGCATTGGTAGAAATGGGATTTATTTCTAATAAAACCGAAGCTTCCAGAATTAATTCCCGCACCACTTCCATCGGTACAAGCCTTTATCGGGCAATTTGCAATTCTTTTTAATTCTATGCAACATCTCTCTTCTATCTGCAAATGGGATGAAATAGAACTACACTTCATTTCATCCCATTGCAAATCTTGTAATAAAATCACCTCTCCTCAGATCGATATCCTCTTTTTGTTAAATTATTTTTAAGTTTATTGCAATATTATTACAAATATGCTACAATTTAAACGAAGAAAGGGGAGACTTATCGAATGAAATCAAAAAAAGTTTTATCATTTTTACTTGCAGCTGTCTTAATTTTATCTGTAGCCCTTCCAATCACGGCGGCAGGCTATGCTTCTGTTGGTAAAACCTATACGTTAAAAATTGCCGGCAAAAAACAAAAGAAAAAAGCACGAGCTGCAGCATACCAGGGTTCTACAATTAAAACAAGAGCTCCTGGATTTGTCCGCTCTAATACATCCATGTATTCTGCCTATTATGTATTTAAAAAGACAAAAGCACTCGGAACTTCCTATCAATACTCATCAAAAACAAAAAAGGTGACTTTAAATCGCGGTTCCAAAAAAATTGTATTTACTCTGGACAGCAAGTATGCTTATGTTAATGGAAGCAAAAAGACACTTCCGACTCCGGCTCGTAAAGTTTATTCTTACGCTCAGAAAAAAAATTATATCTATGTTCCGGGAGCTTTTTGTGCAAAATATCTCGGACTGGGATATACATGGAATTCCAGCAAACAGACCGGAAATTTTTATCTTCCATCTTCTGAGACTGCCGGAGGAACTATTAAAATTAAATATACCAGCACCAACAAGGTTTACAATAAAACCTCGCTCAATGCACGTTATAATAACTCTGTAATCAAAACAAACATGCCAGGATTTCTTGACGGATCGACTTCGATGTATTCCGCATATTGGATCTTTGGGAAATGTTCTTCACTGGGAACAAAGTACAGCTATAGCAGCAAGACAAAGAAGATCACTCTAAAGAGAGGTTCCAATACAGTTGTAATGACTCTGGACAGCAAGAAAGCAACGTTAAATGGAAAATCTTTCACACTCCCGGTGGCTCCCAGAAAAGTTTATTCCTATAACCGAATGAAAAACTATATTATGGTTCCCGGAGAAATTGTTTGTCAAAAATTAGGATTAAACTATACCTGGAATAACCGCCTGTTATCAGGGCTCATTACAAAACCAACTTCAAGCGGAGGCAGCTCCTCATCCGGCAGCAACTCCAGCAGCGGAAGTTCTTCTATTACATTGGGCAGCAAAACAAAAATAACGGCCTCTTCCAGTAATTATTCCGTTCGGATTAAAAAGCCAAGCGAATTAAGTAATTCTAAAGTTACTGCGGATGATGATTATTGGAACAAACGGCTTCGCCTGATCATCAGCGGAAATTATAAAACTCATTTTTCGTCTTCTGCAAACCGAACCATCAAAGATAGTTTGTCCTACAGTGTTTCTTACAGCGGCGGAAAAACTTATATTGATTTAAAAACTTCATCTATCAAAGGATTCAGCGTAACACAGACATCCAGCTACATTTATGTAAAATATGCAGCACCGAAAAGTATGTTTCAGAGAGTAATCGTCGTCGATGCCGGACATGGCGGTTCTGATTCCGGCGCAGTCGGAAGCGGTTATTATGAAAAAAATATGACACTGAAAATCGTACAAAGCATCAAAGCCAACTTTGATAAAAATTCTACCTACAAAGTTTATTACACTCGATTATCTGACTGGTATCCAAGTTTGTCGTATCGCTACAAAATGGCAAACGAGGTGAGTGCAGACCGTTTCCTTAGCGTACATATTAACTCTGCAGGCTCCAGTGCAAAGGGTACGGAAACACTGTATAAAACTTATAAAACTTATGCAAATACCATTCAGACCTATGCTTTGCAGGGAATGGGTTACTCTAAGAGCAGTTCCTACAATCGCGGGCTGAAATATCGTACAGATCTGGCAGTTCTGAATGGACCAAAAATGACTACTGCACTGGTTGAAATGGGATTTATCTCCAATAAAACCGAAGCTTCCAGAATCAACTCCAGAACTTCCACCATTGGTTCAAATCTCTATCAGGCAATTTGTCATTCTTTCTAATAAAGCAAAACAATTATTAACGGAACAATATAAAAAGAATCTCTCTTTTGAGGTTCTTTTTTCTTGCAATAGTATTACAAATATGTTACGATTTATCGGAAAGGAAGATGAAAATGAAATTACAAAAGCTATTTATCACAGGATTATCTATAGTATCACTCTTAGGTATGGCATCTCCGGCCCAGGTGTCTGCGGCGCCATATGCAACTGCAAAAAGAACCTATACTCTAAAAATTGCAGGAAAAAAGCAAAAAAAGAAAGCTCGCGGGGCCATGTACAAAGGAAAGACTTTGAAAACCAAAGCACCTGGCTTCGTTCGTTCAAATACATCCATGTATTCTGCCCACTATGTTTTCAAAAAGGGGTTGGGCGTTTCCTACTCTTATTCATCCAAAACATGGAATATTACCTTAAAACGCGGCTCCAAAAAAATCACTATGAAACGCGGCAGCAAATACGCTTATGTGAATGGTAAAAAAACAAAAATGCCGACTCCGGCTCGCAAAGTCTATTCTTACCGTCAGAAAAAAAGCTACATCTATGTTCCCGGAGAATTCTGTGCCAAACATTTAGGATTCCAATATTCATGGAACAGTAGATCTTATACCGGAAGTTTTTCTATAAAAAACACAGGAGGCTCTTCTTCAAATTCCTCCACCGCAGCGAACAAAGGTGAGCAATACGTTCGGCTGTCAAAACCTTCCGGATTGTCCTCCAACAGTATTACAACGACAGATGATTATCACAATCGGCGGCTTATTGTAAATATAAAAGGGAATTATTCTTCTTTTTATTCAAATTCTCAAAACCGCTATATTACCCCGGATTCTGATTTCTATTCCTATTCGGTAAAATATACCGGAGGATACACGAAGATCTATATTCGACCTCGAAAAAAAGTAATCAAAGCATACCAAGTTACACAAACCAATGACTATATCAAAGTTCGCTATGCTTCTCCAAAATCTATTTACCGCAAAATTATTGTGTTGGACGCCGGTCATGGCGGGTCTGATTCCGGTGCAGTCTCTTATGGATACAAAGAAAAAAACATGACATTAAAAATTGTACAGGAAGCAAAACGATATTTTGATAAGGATTCGAGCATCAAAGTATATTACACGCGTCTGTCCGATACTTACCCGAGTCTGACTGAACGCTCCGATCTTGCAAATAACGTGGGAGCAGACAGATTTTACAGTGTACATATCAACTCTGCAGGCTCCAGTGCAACCGGTACAGAAACGCTTTACAACTCAAAAGGCTACAAATCCACTTCCGGTCTTACCAGCTACAGATGGTCTTCTGTAATCCATCCGTATATTCGCTCTGCCACAGGCTTTAAAAACCGTGGACTGGTAAACCGAACCGGCTTGGCAGTACTTCGCCATACGAAGACAGCCTCCACATTGACAGAAATCGGATTTATCTCCAATAAGTCTGAAGCAAAGAAGATGAACGCAAATTTATCCAACTATGGAAAAGCTGTATATAACAGTGCTGTGGCTTCCTTCCATAAATATCCATCCAAGCGCTGATACATAAAATCATCCGGTCAATCTGCCGATCCCAAAAAATCAGACTCAAAGGCTGATATCATCGGGATCGGTTTTTTCCTCTTACTTCATTTCATAATATGGGATTACCAAGTACATTCCCTCCTGTATCTGCTCATCATAAATATGATTGGTATCACAGACCTCTTGTATATAATCTTCAACAGTGCCATATTCATCTCCCATATATTCTCTGGCAATCGACCAGAGGGAATCTCCTCTCTGAACCTGAATGCTTGTAAACCTCTTCTGCGCACTTCCTTTTGCATCCACAACAGAACGATTTCCAAAAACTGCGGACCCCGCCGCCAAAAACATGACCAACGTCAATAATACAATAACTGCAAACTTCCATTTCATACTCATTTCTGAATTCCTCCTTTGTGCAGCCGAACATTTGTTTCTATTACCATTATAATGCTCGAACATTCGTTTGTCAATCATTTTTCCGAAACTTTGTTCGGGAACACTTGTTTCTCAAGGAAATCTATGGTATGATAATCGTAGTTTATATATAAATAGGAAATATTACGGAGTCTTGCAGATGTATCAAAATCCTGCCGGATTCCAGACATCAATACGGAGGATCTTATGGCAAGAGAACAGTTAAGCAGCAAGCAGCAGCAAATTTTAGAATTTATCAAACACCGCATTCTGGATAAAGGGTACCCGCCGGCCGTTCGTGAGATTTGCGAAGCCGTTCAATTAAAGTCTACTTCTTCTGTCCATTCTCACTTGGAAACCCTGGAACGAAAAGGATATATTCGGCGAGATCCCACCAAACCGAGAGCGATTGAAATTATAGATGAGGATTTTAATTTATCAAGACGTGAGATCGTACATATTCCGATTGTCGGCACCATCACTGCCGGACAGCCGATCCTGGCAGTGGAGCAAATCGAGGACTACTTTCCGATGCAGCCTGACTTTATTAGCAACAAAGATACTTTTATGCTCCATGTCCGGGGGGAAAGTATGGTCAATGCCGGTATCTATGACGGCGATATGGTAATTGTGGAACAACAGGATACTGCAGAGAACGGGGATATTGTAGTGGCTATGATAGATGATTCCGCCACAGTTAAGACATTTTATAAAGAAGACGGATATTACAGACTGCAGCCTGAAAATGACGCCATGGAACCGATTCTTACCGACAAAATATCAATTATCGGAAAAGTTGTCGGCTTATATCGTTCTATGAAGTAATTTTATCACATTATACGAAACTATATTCCAAACGTGCAAAAATCATGGATAAAACAATCCATGATTTTTTCGCTTTTTCTCTGTAATTTTTATAAAAATTCTAATGAACATTTCCAAATAGATTTAGAATTACACTTCCAATTACAATCAGTACAATTCCCAACACACCGACCGGAGACATATGTTCTTTTAATACGAACACAGAAATGCATGTTGTCACAACAATTCCGACTCTGAACCATGTCGCATAGGCAGTCCCGAGATTCAATTTGGGAATCGCTTTTGCCAAGCACGCAAAACAAATGGTATAGAGAACAATACAGCCCATGGTAGGATAAAGTTTTGTGAAGCCTTCCATATATTTTAACAAACTGGTCGCAATCAACTCCAATAGAATCGCTCCTATTAAAAAATATAAGACATTTTTACTTTTTTCTCCCCATTTTCTTTCAATCCCGTCTGTACAATCGTTTTTACAACGTATGGCAACCATACATGTGCATCTATAAATTCAAATTCAATTCCCCCAGAGAAATTTCTTTTCCGTCTCTCCAAATTCTCTCTAAATCATAGAACAGACGATTTTCTTTATCAAAAATATGAATGATAATATCAGAAAAATCCAGAAGCACCCAATTTCCCTGTCGGTATCCTTCCATCTGCTTCATTTCATACCCTGCCTTAAACAGTTCTTCCTGAACATTATCCACCATTGCCTGAACCTGATTTTTATTCGTGCCATCCGCAATTATAAAATAATCCGCAACCACTGAAATTCCACGAATATCAATTACTTTCACATCTTCTGCCAATTTGTCGTCCAATGCTTTATATGCGATTTTTACCATTTTTAATGATTGTTCCATAATTTCACCATCCTTTTGTCTCATGCCTTGTTTTCATCTCATAATACTGACAGGTCTCTTCTGTTCCCTGATCTATTTTCTGTCCGCATTGTTTCAAATATGCGATTGTCCGGGTCAAGATTTTATAAGTACATTTCTCAAGATCACAGAACGCAAGTTTCCGAATCTCAGATAACCCTGGAATCATCTTACGGTTGGGCTCAATATAATCTGCAATAAATACAATCTGTTCCAAAAGCGACATCGCCATTCTCCCTGTCGTGTGGTATCTCACTGCACTGAGAATTTCTGAGTCATGTTCTCCATATTCACTCTTCGCAAGAAAAGGAGCCAGTGCCGAGTGCATCAGCTGGGGGCTGTCCGTCAGAGCCCCTTCCAGGCAAAGACCATACTTCCGGCATAAATCCCTTTGTTCCTCCAGCGAAAATCCTTTTGCACAATCATGCAGCAGACCGGCGCGATATGCCTTTTCCAGATCTTCGTCAAAAACCATTGCCATAGAAGCTGCCGTATAGGCGACTCCCAGAGTATGCCGGTAACGTTCCGGTTTCAAAATTTTTTTAAGCTTCTTCTCTATTTCCATTACCTTCATATAAATCATTTCTTTCTATATATTCGATTACCTGTTCCGGCAGGAAGAAATGAAGGCTCTGCCCTGCCTTTCTTCGCTTTCTCAGCTGATGGGATGAAATTTCAATGCTTGGGCTATTTAAATGATAAATTTTTCCATTATATTTATCCTCCAAATAGTCAATCTGTGCATCCAGAGCACTTCTGGAATCATTGCGCGTGGCAACTAAGATATCCGCCATAGATAAAATCTGATCCGGATCCTTCCATGTTTCAATCTGATATAAGGAATCCGCTCCCATAATAAAATAATATTTACTGTCATGATTTTTCTGCGTTAATTCCCGCAGCGTATCCACTGTATAAGTAGTCCCCGCTCTCCTTAATTCTAAATCACTGAATGTAAAATACGGAAAATCCGAAATCGCAAGATTTATCATATCAATTCGATTCTGCTCCGTAACTTTTCCGGAAATTGTTTTATATGCCGGATTCTTTGTCGGCATCACAAGAACCTGATCCAAAGCAAACTCTTCTTTGGCAGATTGTCCGAGAATCAGATGCCCAAAATGAATGGGATTAAAGGTTCCTCCGAGAATTCCTATCTTTTTCATTTCATCTCCCAGTTCTTATTTTTCAGCCTTTGGCAATTCAATTTTTCGATTCTGCTTTGATTCTTTGTATAGCACAATCTTTTTCCCAATCACCTGAACTACCTGTGATCTTGTGCGCTCTGCAAGTATCTGCGCCAAATCTTTCGGATCATCCATACAATTTTGAAGAACTCCTACTTTTACCAGCTCTCTGGCTTCCAAAGCATCTCTTACACCATCCACCAATTCCGGTGAAATACTTCCTTTTCCGATATTAAAAATCGGATTGATATTCATAGCAAGACTTTTTAAATACGCCCTTTGTTTACTTGTCATGGTTTCCTCCCTATTTGTAATAATCAAACTCCAAATCATAGAGACGCACCGTATCGCCTTCTTCGATTCCCAGTTCTACCAGCTGTTCAATGACACCATTTTCTTTCATAAATTTTTGGAAGAAATCAAATCCCCGTTCCGATTCCAAATTGGTATATCCAAGCATCCTTTCTACTTTCGGTCCTTCAATCGTATATACCCCTTCCTCCGGATGTCCGACGATAATTCCACCTTCTTCTTCTCCAAAGTTTAATTCGTATTCCTGTTCAAATTCTGTAGCGCCCTTTGGCAGCGTTTCCAATAATCCCTGCACATGCCACAAGAGTTCTTTCACGCCCTCTCCGCTGACTGCAGAAATTGGAAAGATTTGAATTCCTTCTGGTTCAAACTCCTCTTTCAAAAGATCTATAACTATTTCCCGATCTTCCGGTGCCATTGCATCCATCTTATTGGCCGCAATGACCTGAGGGCGTTCCAAAATTTCTTCATTGTATTTTTTCAGCTCATCCATAATTGCATGAATGTCGGCAATAGGATCTCGTCCTTCCACAGAGGCTCCGTCTACCATATGAATCATGACCTTTGTTCGCTCAATATGGCGCAAAAACTCAAATCCAAGCCCAACACCTTCTGACGCCCCTTCAATAATCCCCGGAATATCAGCAATGACAAATCCTTTTTGACCGTCCATATCAACCACACCCAAATTGGGATTCAAGGTGGTAAAATGATAATTGGCAATCTTCGGATTTGCATTGGTAACTCTTGACAAGAATGTAGATTTCCCCACATTCGGAAAACCTACCAGCCCTACGTCCGCAATCACTTTCAATTCCAGCGTAACCTCGATCTCCTGTGCTTTTCCGCCCGGCTGAGCATATTTGGGAGCCTGCATTGTGGGAGTTGCATAATGTTGATTTCCTTTTCCTCCACGTCCGCCTTTTAAGAGAACAACCGGCTCCTTTTTATTTGACATATCCAGAATTACTTTTCCTGATTCCTTCTCTTTTACCACAGTCCCTGCCGGAACCTTTAAAATAATGTCAGCGCCGTCTGCTCCGTGACATCTTCTTCTGCCGCCTTCCTGACCATCCCCGGCTTTGAATTTTCGTTTATGGCGATAATCGGATAACGTATTGATTCCTTCATCTACAACAAAAATAACATCGCCGCCGCGTCCGCCGTCACCGCCGTCCGGTCCGCCATTCGGCACATACAGCTCTCTTCGGAAACTAACATGGCCATCGCCGCCTTTTCCGGATCTGAGAATAATATTAGCTCTATCTGCAAACATTCCTTTATCCTTTCTTCTTCAGGAAAATTTTTTATATCAAAACAAAGCGAACAAGTCCACTGAATTGCTGCATCCCTCAATTTTACTTCTGGGATCTGCTTCGCTTTAACTCTAATTATATAAAAACGGCTCCAAATATGAATTTGAAGCCGCGATTGCTGAATCTCTGCGGATCTGTACTACCTTTGCAATTACGCAACCGGATGTACAGAACACTGTTTTTTATCTCTACCTTTTCTCTCGAAACGAACAATACCATCTGCCAGTGCAAATAAAGTATCGTCCCCGCCGCGTCCAACATTAACGCCAGGATGAATCTTTGTTCCTCTCTGTCTGTAAAGAATATTTCCAGCTTTTACAAACTGTCCGTCAGCTCTTTTCGCACCTAATCTCTTAGATTCTGAGTCTCTACCGTTTTTTGTAGAACCCATTCCCTTTTTATGAGCGAAAAATTGAAGGTTCATTTTCATCATTTTAGTCACACCTCCTTAAAGATTACATCTAAATACTGTTCCTGCTCCTTCTCAATGGAAGTCAGACCAAGAATCAGTGATCTTAATAACAAACTTCCTTCCAAAGAAAGTTCTTCCGTAAATACTACGTTAATTTCTGCTGTCTCCTGGTTCACCTCGATCTGATACTGATCTTCTGTCAGTTCATCCAGTGAGTTCACAAAATTTATAACCAAGGCGGATACTGCAGCACAGACAAGATCTTGTCCTTCTTCGCCATATCCGGCATGGTCTCGCGAATCAAACCCCTGAAAAGTTCCATCTCCGCGCTGATAGAATGTTATCTTTGTCATCACTCTATCCTCAGATCCTATCCAACGATACGATCAATTTTAACCTGCGTAAATAACTGTCTATGACCGTTCTTTTTATGGTATCCAGTTTTTCTCTTATATTTGTAAACAATGACTTTTTTTCCTTTGCCTTCGCTTACAACAGAAGCTTCAACTTTCGCTCCATCAACGGCAGGTGTTCCAACTTTTACAGTATCTCCGCCAACTAAAAGCACATCGTCAAATGTAACTTTTGCTCCGACTTCAGCGTCAAGTTTCTCTACTTTGATCACATCGCCTTCACTTACTTTATACTGTTTTCCACCTGTTGCGATAATTGCGTACATCACGGCACCTCCTATTATCAATCTCGCCAGCTTCGGTGATTTCCATACTTAAACCTCGCTGTGCGGCATACCTTGTTATGATATCAGGATTCATTCAAGATGTCAAGATTTATTTGTTGAAAAATTGGATTTCTTTGCTTTTTTCTCGTAATTTCCATAAGTCCCAGCTTTGTAATATCCACTGCCACAGCTTTCTTAGAATCCTGATTGAGATATTCCTGCATTCTGTGAAGAAGTTCTTGCTGATCTGCCTCAGACTGCATATCAATAAAGTCAACCATAATAATTCCCGATAAATTCCGAAGCCGAATCTGTCTGGCAATTTCTTTTGCAGCCTCCAAATTGATCTTGCGGATATGTTCTTCCTTCCCGTCTTTTCCGATGGATTTTCCGGTATTTACATCAATCACTGCCATCGCTTCTGTTTGTTCAATATATAAAAACCCGCCTGACTTCATATAAACTTTTCGGCTTAAAGCCTCTCTTAAATAATGACGAATCCGATAACGCCGTTCAATATCTCCGGATTCGCTGTTAAGACACTGCACGGTATAACCTTCCTCATGCAAGGTTTCTGCAAGCGCCTGCTGATCCGTCACCACAGCTACAGCATCTTCTGCCCCAAAGCCAAATAACAAATGATCCGAAAGCCTTCGGTTATTTTCTAAAAGCTGCCCCGGTGACCGATATTCTTTCTTTGCAAGAATTTGATGATACTTCTCCGAGAGTTCCTGTGCTTCTCTTTCGACCTCTTCTCTCGATGCACGAGCTGCACTGGTTCTTAAGATAAAGCCATATTCCTCCGTAGTCAAAGGCTGTGCCATAGATTTTAATTTTTCCCGCTTTTGCCTTTCTCGAATTTTATTTGAAATCCCCACTGCAGTTTTATCTGATGTCAGTACCAAATATTTTCCTGACAACTCCAGCCGATCAGAAAGCATCGGCTTTTTTTCTTTGGTTGCCTCTCTTTTGATCTGAACGACAACCTCATCCCCTGCTTTTAAATTTCTATGTCGCATTGGAAGAAACCCAATCTGTTTGTCATGAAATTCAACAAACGCACCTTTAATATTTTTTACAATATTTTTAACAACCCCAAGGTAAATATCTCCAACCTGACAGTCTTCCTCTGGAGAAATGCATTGGAATTCTACTGGTTTTCCAAAAGACATATAGGTACTCACTAGAAAACCCTCAATTTTTGTAATAATAATTTCTGTATCTGTCATTTAATCTTCCACGCTGGAAATCGGCACAATCGGATTTACATCTGCATCATAGTCAATTCCTTCTTCTTCAAATCCAAACATTTGATAAAAATCTTTCCAATATCCGTCAAGATCTGCCAATTGCTTTACATTTTCAGAACAAATTTCTTCCCAACGCTGTTTTACTTCATCCTGAACATCCCTGCGAAGTTCCCAGTCATCCAGACGAATCCATCCGTTTTCGTCCACCTCGGTATCCGCCATTAATTTCTTTTCTTGAAACAATCGCTCGATCTGCTGAATGCATCCTTCGTGAAGCCCCTTCTCCTTCATTACCTGATAGAGAAGCGACATGTAAAGCGGAACAATAGGAATTGCGGCGCTCGCCTGAGTTACCAGCCCTTTGTTGACTGAAATTAAGGCACGCACATTCCACTCTTTTTGAATTTCATCCGCTGCAGCATGAAGATGTTTTTTTGCAGCTCCAATGGTTCCTTCAAAATAAATTGGATAGGTAAGCTCTGAACCAATATAAGAATATGCAACAGTCACTGCATCGTCGGACAACACATCTGCTGCTTTCAGCGCCTGAATCCAAAGCTTCCAGTCCTCTCCGCCCATGACTTTTACCGTATCATGCACTTCTTCCTCAGTAGCAGCTGGAATACTTTTCTCTTCAATGGTCTGATCTTTCAGATTTAAATTTTTATTTGTAAAAATATCTCCCGTCGTTTTCAATACGGAGCGATAGGTTACTCCATCCGGAGCAGTTCTTCTTGGGGCAGCGAGACTATACACTACCAAATCCACCTTCCCGAAATCTTTCCGAATGGTCTCAATGGTTTGATTCTTAATTTCCTCTGAAAAAGCATCTCCGTTGATCGTCTTTGCATATAAGCCTTCTTCCCGAGCAAAGTCCTCAAATGCTGCTGTATTATACCATCCGGGACTCGCCGTTTTTTTTCCATTGGACGGACGTTCAAACATGATGCCCAGTGTCTTTGCCTGACCTCCGAAGGCTGCCACAATCCGAGAGGCAAGCCCATAACCGGTAGAGCATCCAATCACAAGCACATTTTTTGCATTTCCGGGAATTGACCCTTTTTCTTTGACATAGGCTATCTGATCTGCAACATTTTTCCTGCATCCCTGCGGGTGTGCTGTTAAACACAGAAAATCTTTCACTCTTGGACTTATCTTCATTATTTTCTCCTTTTATTCTCTTAACATACTCTTTTTTAAAATTATAATATGTTAAGTTTCCCTATGTCAAGTTATGTCCCAAAGGAGAGTTTTGTGCCGATACTAAAATGGCTGCTCTTCAAATCTACGTATAAAACAAAAAACGACTTTATTTTTTTCATCCAAAAGCATAACATTCTGTTTTGGATTTTTATCAATCGCTCCCACAATCGGACGCGGCTTGTAAAGCTCTTCCAGATAATTTAGATCTTCCTGTGTAAGCTTTACATTCAATGCTCCAGCCCCATCATCAAAATATCGAGCTTTTGCAGAACCTAAAATCGGAGCTGTCACTCCTTTTGCCCACTGCCACGCAAGAGAAATTTGAGAGATCTTGCATTGATATTTTTCAGCCAGATCCCGTACTCTTTTTACAATCAGCAAATACTGCTGCTCCATGGAATCATATTTGCCGGCAGCAACCTGATCCGTTCTTCCTCTGCGGGAATTTGATTTCCACTGGGGGGGGGCTTGCTAAATGTCCTGCCGCCCGACTGTTATTTAATTCAAACACCGTTCTTTTGCCGTTGGATTCTATTTGAATTCTCATCTTCTTCCTCCGATCTTTTTTCGTCTTTTCCATGGACTCTTTTTTATTCTTTGTTTCCTGATGATCTGCTTTGTTTTTTTCATCCGACTCCTGATTTTGACAGCCTGACAAAATGACAGCCACCCCAAATACTCCCAGCAATAAAATTCTTTTGAACCGACTCATAGCCTTTTCAGCATTTCTCAAAAATTCTATAAAACATTTCATCAACGGCGATAAAAACTGATGCCTCTTCCATCTGCACTAGTTGTCTGGATAAAATTAGCTGAGTAATTGTAAAGCAATGCCGCCGCTTTTGTTATATTTTCTTCTCTTGCCACCATCAGATAATATTCCAGTACCCGAAGTTCCATATTCATCTACCCTCCTCATCAGTTTTTTCTCTACGTATCCCGCAGGGTAATAACGACTTACCTTGATCATGTAATCACCGGAAGTGCCAAAAGGCACATTCCGGGATTGTAAGCGATCACCAGGATCTCGGGCAGGCCCGGACTTTGGCTCATCGCTGTCATAAAAAAAGAAGCATTTCCCTCTTGAAATGCTTCCGAATTTTTTATTTTACAATTCTCCGAATCGTAATAATTTTACGATATTTCGCGTTATTGGAAATTTTAATTCCGCCTCTTGGATACGGGGCTGAATTACTTGCATGAACAATTTTATTGTTTCCCATATAAATAGCCACATGACCACTGTAGCAAATTAAATCTCCTGCTTTTGCTTTTTTCAGATTTTTTACTTTTTTTCCATACCTTCTCTGAGCTCTGGAAGAATGTGGAAGTCTCTTTCCAAATCTCTTATATACGCCCATTGTAAAACCTGAACAATCTGCTCCTCTTGTGAGACTTGTTCCGCCGTAACGATACTTATTACCTACAAACTTCTTTGCATATCTTACAACTTTCTGTCCTTTGCCTGCCGCCTGAACTTCTGATGTTTTTGTATGTACCGTCATTGTAAATGCTGCTCCTGCTACCAACATACATACGAATAGTCTTACAATTACCTGTTTCATAATGTCTCCTGTTAATTATCAATTCTATTATTTATTTCATTTCTATCTTTGATCTTTTAACATTCTACACCACAAATACATATTTGTCAATAATTATTTAAAATTATTTCATTCTGTTTAATATTTTTGTAACATTTTTGTTTTTTCTCCTTAACACGTCTAAACGCCTTTTCACCAGATTCACCTCCCGATCCTCCAGATCAAAAGAACTATATTCCGCTTTTCTAATAATTTCAAATGCAATTCGATCAGCAGTTTCCTTATTTTTCGGAGAATTCTCCCAGTTGCTGTCATATTTCTTTATAAGTGTTTTATAGTATAAAACTTTTTCTCGATTATTCCAAAGTTTCCATTGTTGTTTTTTTCGTAACATTTTTATAATATAGACCGCACATCCAACCATTCCTGCTCCCGCAAGAAGAAACACAAAATTTCTTACATTTGTTACAACATTTTCCCGATTCTGTTTTAAATTCTGTTTCTTTTCCATTCTCTGAACTTTTTTGTATCCCTGAAGTCCGGATGTCTCACCGGATACATCCACCGGGACCCACCCCACGTTTTTTACATATACTTCTGCCCATGCATGTGCGTCGTAATCTGTTGCCTGAGCCACTCCTTCCTCCCACTGACTGCTTTGAATCTTATATCCCTCCACATACCTTGCCGGAACTCCCGCTTCGCGAAACAGAAAAACTGCAGCTGATGCGAATTGTGTACAAAACCCCTTTTTTTGTTCTTCCAAAAAATATAATACCGGGTCCTTTCCCTCCGGAGTCAGTCCCGGACGATATGTATAAGAATATTGCGTCTTGAAATATCGAATGATTCCTGAGGAAATTTCTGCAAGAGATGCCCCGTTCTTTCGTTTCGGACCCTTTTTTTCGAGGAAATGTTTGATGTCTTTTGGCACTTGTAAATACCGCTCCTCAATGTACGACTGATATTCCTCCATTGCCCGAAAATAATTTTCCTCTAAAGGCGTCTCCTGCTGTCCCAAAAGCAGTTTTTCCGATACCAATCCATCAAGTTTTAGCATTTTCTGTACATTGTTCATTGGATAATAATGAACCTGAACATCCAAACTCTGTCCATTTCTCACAAGATTGGTATCCCCGGCTGCAACTCCTTCGACTCCATTTATTTCCGAAAAATACGGCATTAAAAGATTTTGATCCTGCTTTTTCTGATAATGAATTGACAGATCCTGATCATTCAAAAACCACCGCTTCTTCGGTGTTACCAACTCGTCCAGCCGAAGATCCGGAAATAAAAACGGAAGATCCAACGCGGCTTCCCCTCCATAAATCAAAGGTTCTTCTTTTGATGCTTTCCAAATTCCATTCTTATAATTTCCGCTGGTATAACCTTTTAAATAAAGAGTTCCTTTCTCCTGGGCATAAACTTGAAACAGCTTTGTACCGGACGGAGAAACTTGCCCCACTCTTCCAATCTCGCCATTTCCAATTCCACCCGCCGCACTGTATTCTTCTCCCTGTGTGATTTGCCGCACCTGTATCAATGCTTCTCTTTTGATCCATGTATCCTCTGGCGTCTGTATTTGGTCATAAAAATATAAAGGGATTGCCGCCAGCAAAAAAAATGCCGCCAAGCTGAAGCCGAAATACATTTTTTTCTTTCTCAGTCCGAAATATGCCATCCAGGCTCCTAAAAAAGCAAAAAAAGCAGAAGAAATCCCATACGGGGCAAGTATCAAAACCGCACATTCAAATATTCCGGTTACCAAAAACAAAAGAAGTGGTTTATACCGAAGGAGGCCAAGCAAAATCCCTGCTGCAAAAAAGAAAAATAAAATCGCCAGAACGCTGTCTCTCCGGCTATGTTCAAAATTCACTGACACATAATAATAAAAACCCAAGTCCATACTCTGGTTAATTGCATCTGCCATCTTATTGCTTATGACTCGAAATCCATTCATCAGTTCTGTTTTCCCTGCCAGCCAAAAGATCGCGCAGATGATTCCATACCCCACAAACGTCCACTTGGTCCAATCCATCAAAATACAGCTGCTCAAAAGAATCGCAGCGCTTATGAATACCAAAACCACGTGGTACTGGCGAATCTGGAATCCAGCAAAAATACTCTGAATTACAGATGCAAAAATCAGTGCCAGCATCAGATATTCTATTACTTTCTTCTTAACGCCTATCATTCTATCTCCATATCATATAAATAATCTTCCATTGCCTGTTTTCCATCTCCGATATCAATCTTTAATGCCTCCGGATGGCTCTTTGATACCGGATATTTCAGATCTTCCTGAAATATTTTTGTAAACAGCTCTTCATACTGTTCCATATGTGATAATTGAAAACAGCTGTTTCCAAAATAAATTTTCTGTGAAATTCCTTCATCCAGCAAAAATCCCGAAACAGAATAAAACGCCGAAAAATAGCTGGAAATATCCTTTTCTTTCAATCCCGATATCTCAACACATATTTCTGTCGGATTCCAATCTTCCTCCTCCTTGCGAACAAGAAGATCTCCTTTTCCGGCATACAGTTTCCAATGAATCCTGGAAATTCTATCCCCTTCCCGGTACGGTCGGATTCCATCGTATTCAAATCCCTGTTCACACAGCTTTTGTTCTGTCAGTTTTTTACTCATTGTCTCCATGGAAAATCTCTTGGGCATAACAAGAATCTGAACTTCCTTTTGCATCTCTTTTTTTTGCTGATAGAGTCCGGTTAAATCCTTCCAACGAAGCGTTGTAACCCGTATTCGGTATCCGTCACACAGCTTCATGTTCTTTACAAAGACAACCTCCGGTTCTTGCTTTCCGAACGCAAACCGCATTGTCTTTCTCTTCTTTTTCCCTCGAAGCATAGATTCCACCGTGTAATCCAGTTCAAAAGATCTGGAATTCATAAATTGTACGCCGGAAACCTTAAAATACAGCCGAATTGCTTCTCCTTCCGTAATGATTTGCTCCTCAGTTTCCATCATCATATCTACCTGGTCCTTTTCTTTTCTGCAGCAATAAACAGAAAACAAAAGAATAAGAAATAAGGATGCCGAAAGGCATCCTCCAATCCAATTCCCGTAAATGACCCAATAAACAATTCCCAGTACAATAACAAAAAAATACATATCTAACCTTTCTGATTTCCCTTCGGCAGCGGAACGGTTCTCAAAATTCCTCTCAGAATTTCTTTTCTGTTTTTTTTCTGAATTCGCGCTTCCTTGCTTTTGATCACGCGATGTCCGATTGTAGCCAAAAACACTTCTTTTACATCTTCAGGAATAACGTAATTGCGATTGGAGAGATAGGCATTGGCCTTTGCCATCTGCAAAAGCGCGATCGTCCCTCTCGGACTGATGCCAAGCTCCAAATCCTTGGCAGTTCTTGTTCGATTTGCAATCTCTACAATGTACCTTAAAATATCCTCATGAACAAAAATTGTTTCTACTTCTTGGCGGATCGTCAGAAGCTCTTCCATGGAAATCTGTTCCCGAATCTCATCAATCGTGACATTAACACTGCCCTGCCGCAGCATTGCCACCTCACTTTCCCGATCAGGATACCCCAGAGAGATTTGAATCATAAAACGATCCAGCTGAGATTCCGGAAGAGAATGTGTTCCGATCGACCCCAGAGGATTCTGTGTTGCAATTACAATATAAGGCTTCGGAAGCTCTCTGGTTTCACCATCCACTGTGATTTTCCCCTCTTCCATCGCTTCCAGAAGCGCCGCCTGAGTCTTCGGTGATGTCCGGTTTATCTCATCTGCCAGCAAAAGATTGGTCATTGCCGCGCCTTTTTGATACTCAAACCTTCCTGTCTCCTGCCGGTAAACAGAAAATCCCGCAATATCTGTCGGCATAACATCCGGCGTAAATTGAATTCTTTGGTACTCTAAGCCCAGAACCCGGGAAAACGCCAACGCAAGGGTTGTCTTTCCTACACCGGGAATATCTTCAATCAAAATATGACCTCCGGCAAGAATGGCTGTCATCACCTGACGAATCGTCAAATCTTTCCCAAGAATTACTCTGCGAATTTCTCTCATTGCCATTTCTGATTTTTTACACATCAAAAGCTCTTCCATTCTATCATCTCCGCTTTTCTAATACTACAATCACTGTCATCGCTGCCGCAAGCACAACAGCTGCTGTCAGAAGTCCCAAATATCCATTGGAGGTCAGGCCTGCCGCAATATAACCTGCACTTGCACAGGCTGCTACAATCATTGCATATGGCATCTGCGTTGCAACATGGTCAATATGTCTGCACTGTGCTCCCGCAGAAGAAAGAATCGTTGTATCTGAAATCGGAGATATATGGTCACCGCAGACTGCACCTGCCAGAATTGCACCGACACAGACAGACATCATCATATAATCTCCACTTAAAACCGTTACAGAAATAGGAATCAGAATTCCGAACGTCCCCCATGAAGTTCCCGTAGCAAAAGCAAGGCCCAAAGAGATCACAAAGAATAAGATCGGCATCACAATCACTGCCATCGTACTTCCTCCCACTGCATCCCTTACGAAGCCCTGAATATTTAAATATTCCTCACCGCAAATTCCGGAGAGGGACCATGCAAGGCACAAAATCATAATTGCGGATGTCATCGCCTTAAATCCCTGTGCAAAACTTCCGCAAAAATCAACAAACGCAAGAATCTTTCTTGGAATATACAATAGAAACGTAAAAATCAAAGTCAGAAAAGACCCCAGCACCAGACTTCTTGCACTGGAACAATTTGCAAATGCCTCTGCAATCCCTGCACCGTTAAAAAAACCTCCTGTATAAAGCATAAAGCCAATGCAGGAAACAATCAAAAAGAAAATCGGCAAAATCAAATCTTTGACCTGCCCATGCCCTACGATCGGCACGTCCTCATGATCCTGTTCTTTTTGCTCTGCCAAAAACGTTTCTTTTTCATATTGCCTCATCTTTGAAAAATCAATATTTGTTATAATCAAAAAAGTCAAAAACACAAGAGTCAGAAGCGCGTAATAATTAAATGGAATTGCATTTAAAAACAGTGTAAATCCGTCAATATTGCTTCCTGCCGGAAGGGATGATCCCACAGCTGCTGCCCAACTGGAAATTGGCGCAATAATGCAGACCGGAGCTGCGGTGGCGTCAATTACATATGCAAGCTTTGCTCTTGTAACTTTATATTTGTCTGTCACAGGGCGCATGACAGTTCCGACGGTCAGACAATTGAAATAATCATCCACGAAAATAACAACTCCCAAACATACCGTTGCAAATAATGCCTGACGCTTTGTCCGGATCGCCTGAGCCGCCCATTTGCCGTATGCCCTGGAGGCTCCTGATTTTGTAATCAGAGCCACCAGGATTCCCAAAAGAACTAAAAATATTAAAATATCACAATTTCCTCCGATCTTCTCTCCCATAATCTCAAAAATCGTATCCATAGCTTTGATCGGGTGAAATCCATGGAACATCAGTGCACCTGATACAATTCCAACCATCAGTGACAGATAAACCTCCTTGGTTATCAATGCTAAAACAATGGCAATCACCGGCGGAAGAATTGCCCAAAATGTACCTGTCATTTGTGTTTACTCCTTAATCTCTATAATAGTTTATCAAACATCCTTTGAGAATAATCTCTCTCTCATCATCTGTCAAATCGCCTAAAATCAGGGTGATAGGACGCATATCTTCATTGACAACGTATGCCGGAATTTCATGCAGCTTGTCCTCCACTGCCTTTTTCACATCCGGGATAAAAATATAATCTAAATTCTTAAACGGAAGCTCTCCTTTTCCAATTGTAAACGGAAGCATTCCCCAGTTAATTAAATTTGAACGATACCTCTTTGTCGCATACTCGTTGGCAATATTGGCCCATCCTCCAAGCACTTTCTGACAGGATGCCGCCTGCTCACGCGCAGAGCCATCACCCGGCTTCACTGCAAAAATTGTACTTCCAATGCCTAAATTGCCTTCTCCAGTCTGAGGATATTGTTCTCTGACGGTTTCTAAAATATCTTTCACCTCTGGCAAAACTTCCATCGGACACACACCGGATTCGATCGCTTTCTGCGCTTTTTGAACTTCTTTTGCAAGTCCGACATATGCCGGATCTTTTCTTGAAAGAGTAAATTCAGCCAATCCCAGTGGATTAGAACGATAAGAAGAAGTTTCTCCAGACGGAATTAATTCGTCTGTGGTTGTGACTGGATCATGAATTTCGGATACTACCTTAAGCAGCATATTTTCCGGAAGCGCAGACATCTCCGGCCAGTCTTTGATATTTGGTCCAAATTGAAGTTCTACGGATGAATCCGCAACCCCTTTGCTATCAAAAACACGATTTTCGTAAATGGACTTATCAAAATGATACTTCGGAACAAAATCACTGGCTTCCACATCTGTTGCCGGGGTCAAATAACCTTTCCTTGCCGCTGTTGCCGCAATAGAGCGGGCATCCATTAATGCCACGGAAGAAATCTGTCCGCTCTGAAGCTTGGATCCCTCACGGTTCGGGAAATTTCTTGTAGAGTGACGAATACTAAACGCATGGTTAGCAGGAGTATCCCCGGCGCCAAAACACGGACCGCAGAAGGCTGTTTTCACAATGGCTCCGGTCGCCATAAGATCTGCCACCGCTCCATTCTTCACAAGCTCCATATAAATCGGCGTACTTGCCGGATATACACTTAGGGTAAATTCATCTGCTCCGATGCTTGCGCCTTTTAAGATATTCGCCGCCTCGCAAATATTTTCATAACCTCCTCCGGCGCATCCGGCAATAATTCCCTGATCTACATACAATTTTCCATTGCGCACTTTATCTTTTAGCGAATAGTCAACCGCACCATCAAGGCTGACCAGGGCGCGCTTCTCAACATCCGCAAGAATGTCCTCTAAATTCTCATTTACTTCTTCGATGGTATAGGTATTGCTTGGGTGGAACGGCATCGCAATCATCGGTTTGATCTGATCTAAATCCACCTCCACAATTCCATCATAATATGTAACCGCTCCGGGATTTAATTCTTGATACTCTTCCACTCGTCCATGAATCTCATAAAATTCTTTGATGGCGTCGTCGGTCCTCCAAATAGAAGACAGACAGGTTGTCTCTGTGGTCATGACATCCACACCGATCCGAAAATCTGCACTTAAATTAGAAACTCCCGGTCCTACAAATTCCATTACCTTATTATTTACGTAGCCTTTTTCAAAAACTGCACCGATAATCGCCAACGCTACATCCTGAGGTCCGACACCTTTTGCCGGTTTTCCTTTCAGATAAATTCCCACAACTTCCGGCATGTTAATGTCATAGGTTCTGTTAAGAAGCTGTTTTACAAGCTCCGGACCGCCTTCTCCCATTGCCATCGTTCCCAGTGCGCCGTAACGCGTATGGCTGTCAGAACCAAGAATCATCTTTCCGCCGCCCGCCAGCATCTCTCTGGCAAACTGGTGAATCACTGCCTGATGCGGAGGTACGTACACTCCCCCATATTTCTTAGCCGCAGTTAGCCCAAACATATGGTCGTCTTCATTGATGGTTCCGCCCACCGCACATAGACTATTATGGCAGTTAGTCAGCACATAAGGCACCGGAAACTTTTCAATTCCTGATGCTCTGGCTGTTTGTATAATTCCTACAAATGTAATATCATGGGACGTTAATTTATCAAATTTAATTTGAAGTTTCTCCATATTCCCAGATGTATTATGTTCCTTTAAAATTCCATAAGCAATGGTATTTTTTGCTGCTTCTTCTTTTGTCGCAATTTCTCCGACCAACGTATGAAGCTGTTCTTTTTCAGATTCTTTGATCAAGGTTGTGCCGTTGACAAGATATGCACCTTCTGAAAATAACTGAATCATGTCTCTGTCCTCCTGCAATACTTTTTCTAGTAATTATATCATAATCTATGACTTTAGAAAAGAAAAAAAGACAGACTTCAATATCCGTGGATCTTAAATCCCTTCACTGAAATCTGTCTTTTCCATTTTTCTAAATCAGCAATAAATATACCGCGGCAATGGAAATTACGATCTGAATAATCGCAAACCGAAAAACTGTCTGTGTATTGGACCAGCCAATCTTCTTTCTCACATGATCATGCAGCGGCATTGTTGTATTTTTGAAAATGTGAATTTTCAAAAACCGCAGCAATGCTACCTTGATTAACCCCAGACCTCCGTCAGCAATCAGCACAAATGCCGCTGGCAAAAACAGAAAAGGACTTCCCGTCTTCAGCACCGCAATCGCAATGAAAATTCCCATCGCACGAGATCCTGCATCCCCCATCATCAGACGGCTCGGCGTTGCATTATACCACAGGTATCCTAAAATACAGACAACAAACAGTAAAATGACGTAAGAAAAGTTTTCTCCGCTTGTCTTCACCTGATCAATAACGTAAATCGTCATTAACGTAATGATGGTTAAAGTTCCGGAAAGTCCGTCCACACCATCGGAACAATTAGTCACATTGATTGCGGCCCAGACAAGGATGATAGTTAAAATAAAAAACAGGACCGGATGAATATTTATTTTAATTCCAAGGGTTGCAATCTCAATCCGAGTCGAATTAAAATGCATATAATTCACTGCAGCAACTGCTGCAACCAAAAAGTCTAAGATTCCTTTTTTATATTCTCCCCATGGTTCCTCTGCCGCATCATCCATGAATCCTGTCAGCATTTCCACAAATACAAGAATCAGATAAATTACCATTTCTACGGATAATTCTCCAAACAAAAACGCAGCGGCAGTAAAAACTGAAATAAAAATAATTCCTGCGCCCCTTGGCTTTCCTGCCGAAAGTTTTCCATTATGTGCAAACTCCCGTCCGATATCCTTTGGCAGATAATCATGCAGCACCGAAGTGAGAATACATGTAAATGCAAATGCAAAAATGACACCAAGAAACGCCGTCATCGGCAATACTCCGCCGGCAATGAAATTCATCATTGGTATTTTCCTCCTAATTATCTTTTGACTCTCTCATACCGTTTTCTAGTATAACACGGTTTCAAAATAATGCAATTCTAATTTTGAAGCTCCTATTTCGATGCTGTCATTTCTTTGGAACGCTTCAACAGTTCTTTCGATGCTTCTTTCACGTCTTCCGCGCCAAAAATTGCTGAAACAACCGCAACTCCATCCACATGAGTTCCTTTCAGATCTTTGATATTCTCCTGATGAATTCCGCCAATGGCAACCACTGGAATGGATACCGCATCGCAAATCTTTTGGATTTCTTCATAGGAAACTATCGTGGCATCTGATTTTGTTGCCGTACGGCAAACTGCTCCGACTCCAAGATAATCTGCACCTTTCTGCTGTGCAGTCCTGGCTTCTTCCACCGTATGAGCCGATACTCCGATGATCTTCTCCTCTCCAATCATTCTGCGCGCTTCCTCCACCGGAAGATCATCCTGACCAAGATGCACTCCATCGGCATCCGATAACTTTGCGATTTCCAAATTATCATTAATAACAAACGGAACTTGATATTGACTCGCCAAGGCTTTCATTTCTCTTGCTTCCTCCAGAAATTCTTCTTCTGATAGTTCTTTTTCTCTTAACTGAAGGAACGTAATTCCACCTTTTAACGCTTCTTCCACCTGTTCCACCAATGTCTGTTTTCCTGTCCATGCCCTATCTGTCACAGCATATAACTGCATCGCCTCTTTATTTACTTTCAATTTTACTTCCTCTTTTCATCCATTCTGCATTCAAACAACTCATTGCATCAATCAGAGACATCCTCATAGATGAGGTTCCCTTAGATTTTTGTTTTGCATACTCGCCACATAGTCCCATTGCGGCAACTGCCGTTACAGCTGCCTCTAAAATTTGCTCTGGATTCGATCCGATAAAACTTGCAATTACCCCATCCAGCATACATCCGGTTCCTGTAATCCGCGACATTGCCGGGTCCCCATTATAAACCGCATAGGAACGCTTTGAGTCAACAATTAGATCAATGGCTCCGGTGATCACAATCACAGCACCCGTTTTTTCCGAAAACATTTTTGCCATACTCAAAACATCATCCATGTGTTCTTCCGTTATTGTATCTGCTTCATCTGCATCTACCCCCATTGTGGTTGCACTCTCTGCGCACAGCGTTTTCATTTCAGAAGCGTTTCCCCGAATCACCGAAAATCGAACCTCCTGAAGCAGCTTTTTTGCAGTCTTTGTACGAAATTCAGATGCTCCGACTCCCACCGGATCAAACACCACCGGATGGCCTAACCGATTGGCCTTTTTCCCCGCAAGAATCATAGATTGAATCGTTCTGTGGTTTAATGTTCCTATATTTAAAACCAGCGATGTGCAGATACTCGTAATTTCTTCCACCTCTTCTTCATCATCTGCCATAATCGGTGAGCCTCCGGATGCCAAAATTATATTGGCAACATCATTCACCGTCACATAATTGGTAATACAGTGAACCATTGACGGAAAGGCATGTACTTTTTTTAAAATTTCTTCACAATTTATTTCCTGCATTTTTCTACCTTCTTTCTTCTTTAACGAATTATACCACAAACCGCAGAAAAATGAAAAAATATCTTTTTTCTAAATTTTTTTACGTTGGGATTCACATCTTTTCCATCATCGAATATTATACACTGTAAAGAAAATTTAGGAGGGTTTAACATGAGCGATTTAGCTGCAACAAGCTGCGGAAATTCTTGTGGTTCATCATTATTTGGAGGAAACAACTGTCTGATTCTTTTAGTACTTCTCTGCTGCTGCGGAGGAGGAGACGGATTTGGCTGCGGAAACGGATGTGAGAGTCTGATCTGGCTCATCATCCTGTTTAGCTGCTGTGGAAATGGCGGATTCGGCGGTGGAAACGGATGCGGATGTTAATCATCTGAATTTACAATGTTCCTCAGGTGTCATAGATTTTTCTATGGCACCTTTTTGCAATAGCAATAAACCAAAGTCCGGGCTTGCCCGAAACCTTGATGATCGCTTACAATCCCGGAATGTGCCTTCTGGCACTTCCGGTGATTATGATAGAAAAAACGATTGTTGTTTACTGTTTTCCGTTATTTGTCAAACATCTTATTTCAAAATACATAAAATGCACACAGCCCAAAGCAATGAACTGTTTCCACAAAACTCCTGTGCTTTATAACCATCCTTCATTGTTTTCTGCATCTCTTGTTTCTTCTGCTGTTCTTTCATGCGCAAGCACTCTGCGTCAATCTCATAAACCGTATTTTCCTCTTCCACAAAAATTTCATTCATATTTTGTTTCACCTCCTAATACTATAGGATATGAGAATAAATCCAAAGGTTGTGACAAAATGGAACAAAATCATAATTCATGGGAAAACTTTTTTCGCGATGACTCTTCCAACATGTTAGAAGATGCTCTTCCGTATCTCCCTCCTGTTTTAAAAAAAACTGCTGCAATGTATATTAAACTGACAGAGCTCACTAAAATTGCCAAAGATTTTGACAATGAGCAGACATTGTCTGCCTGCGGTCTGGATCAGGACCATGCGTCCATGGAAATGCTCTTAAATGCCATGAAACTTCGAGCTCCAAAAGAAACAGCCTCGCAAATTGATCAGATTCTTCAGATGACACAAATGATGAAGCTCTATCAAAATTATCAAAACTTCGTTAACTCCAACCCTGAAGCAGTATCATCTATGCCGTCCGGTACAGAAAATGATACTTTTTCAAAACTCATGCCTCTCTTTATGTCGCAAAATCAAAAGACAGCCTCTGCACCAAATTCTGACTTTATGAATCAGCTAAATCAAATTTTAAATAAATAAAGGAGTTCTTATGGATCAAACCTGGAAAAATCATCCCGGATTAACCTCCATCAATCCAAAAAAATTAGAAATTATGGAATTATTAGTGAGCCAATGTCAGGGAAAGTCTTTAGAAACGATTCTTCCCGATCTGATGGCGGCTTCCAGCCGATTATCAGAACAAGGGCTTAGTTTTACAAATGAGGAAACTTCCATCATCATAGACGCTTTAAAAGATGGCATGAGCTCCGAAGAACAACAGAGAGTCGATATGCTCCGGGGTATGATCATGTAACTTTGTACTATGAAGTCATAAGATGGCGCCACACTGCTTTCAGTATGGCGCCACTGATCCAAATTGCTCTTTTCCAAATCAAACATGCTCTGACACACCATCTTATCGGTCAGATACATTTTGCTCGATACAGTATAATTCTTCTGCCCGTTCCAAATATCCCCGAATCACATGACAGGAAGATATAAATTCTTCCATTTCCTCTTTTTCCAACTCGATTTGGAGGATCTCTTCTATTCCCTGTTCTCCTACCACCGCCGGAACTCCTGCCGCAACCTTATTTTGTCCGTACTCTCCTTCTAAATGTACAGATAAAGGAAATACCCTTTTTTCATCGAAAAAGATACTTTTTACAATTTCACTCAATGCAATTCCGATTCCGAATTCCGTGCTTTTTTTTCCCTCAATTACCGTCATTCCTGCTTCCCGAACTTCTTGCTGCAATTGCAAAAGAGTTATGTCTCCCAACGTCTCCGGATGTTCCTTCTGCAATGAATCAAAGGATGTTCCTCCGATCCGCACATGAGACAACGGCACCATCTGAGAATCTCCGTGCTCTCCCATGCAAAAAGCCTCAATCGAACGTCTGCTGTATCCGGTTTTTTCTTCTAAAATGCGCTTTATACGCAGGCTGTCTAAGCTGGTTCCGGTACTAAAGCATCTGGATCGATCCAATCCAAGTTTTTTCCGGAGCAGTTCTCCGACCACATCCGCCGGATTTGTAATACTAATCAGAATTCCCTGAAAATTTGTATTTTGAATTTTGGGAATAATATCCATAAGACGCTTTACAGAATCTTCAAACATATCCAGTCTCGTCTCACCCGGTCGGCGGCTTCTGCCAACGGCATTCACCAAAATTGCAGCATCTTTAAGATCTTCGTATGTCCCGGCACGCACAATCGTTTTCGCAGAAAGATATCCTCCCATATCGTCCAAATCCAATGCCTGACTTGTCGCCTTTTGATGGTCCTGATCAATCAAAACAATTTCTTTCGCTAATCCCTGAAACATCAGGCTCAGTGCGCAGTGGCTTCCCACATGTCCGGCTCCTAAAATTACAATCTTACGTTTTTTCATGGGCTCTTCCTTTCCGTCTCGTACTCTGTTATCTGTTTTTTTCCTCTATTTCCACTATCGCATAGGGCTTCTTCTCTTTGCTGCACAGGGCTATCACCCTCCGTCCTTCCTCTCTGGCAGCTCTCGGATATAAAACCTCTCCTTCTTTTGCCTGACACTGATATTCTACCCGAACCTGACCAATCTCGATTCCATCGGGAAGTTCATCCAATGCAGCTTTCACATACTGACTATTATTGACATGAGTATTGCTGTCAATCCACCCCTTTTTCACTCGAATAGGTTCCCGTTCCTCCCAAATTTTAGGGAGTCTGATTTTTCTGGGACGATACTCCATAAGAAGCGGTTCCTCCTGATGATATCGCAAAATTTCTTCTTCTCCCGGCTTTGATGGCCTTCCTGAACTTGTATCCAGATACACCCAAATGGAATTGGCATATGCAAGCCGCTCGCCATCTTCTGCATCCATAATAAAATTTCTGGTGCCATGAAATCTCTGAAACCCTGAAGCCCATGTACCTACTGTCACTGACTCACCTTCCTGAGGCAACCGCTCTATTACGATCTGCCAGGCATTGAGCATCCACGCCCTTTTCTTCGACGCCAAATATTCCACTCCCAGTCCCAGTTCCTCTGACTGAAATACACTGCAATCCTGAAAATAATCTACCAGATGCGCAATTGCTAATTGTCCTCTTTGATTTGTCTCGCTGTATCGAATTCTGCTTTCAAACGTATACATTCTTTCACGCCTTTCTTGTCCATCACAAAAAACATCCATCATTTTTTAGTTTTCCTGCCCTCACATTAGGTTCTATAAAATTTTTGTAACAATAATTCCATAAAACCTCTGATCCATGCGCTGTATTTTCATTTCTCTGTAGTACCTGAGAAAGATGAATCTTTCGCTCCTCCCACGCTTTTCCATCGGTGGCTGCATTGAGCATCACCGGCTGAAAATTATCCATGGTATGGGCAAACCTTGCTTCCGGTGTTTTTTCCTCCTCAAATTCTATCCAAAGCTGATATAATTTTTCGGCCTGATCTTGCGGCAGAAGATAAAACAAATGATCCGCTGCCTGCTTTTCCCGCTCAGCCTGCGTTCTCTTTGCTTCTTCATCATATGCATAAGTATCTCCGGCGTCAATTTCCACTAAATCATGAATTAAGAGCATCGCAATGGTTTTTAGAACATCAATCTTTTCGTTGGAATATTCTGCTAAAATCAACGTCATAACTGCCATGTGCCATGCATGCTCTGCATCATTTTCCTTCGTTTTTGCGTCCGTACAATAGGTCTGACGTTTTATAAACTTCTCTTTGTCAATTTCCCTGCAAAATTTCATCTGCTGCCGTAATCTTTCCTCACTGAATTCCATCCACACGACCTCCTTCTATACGAAAAAATTCTCTTCCAACCTTGAAGCACTCAATTTTTATTATATCGGTACCCTATTTTCTTTTCAAGCCCTTTCGCATTGGTATTTCAGCCATTTATACCACACTGCTATCAATTATAATCAATAAGGAAAAACAGACAATCCTATCAAAAACTGTCCGCTACAACTGGGAATTTGTCACTTTTTGCATATTGTGTTTCCTAAGATGATAATTACCACGACATCAACCAAAATAATCCCCAGTGAAACATATATAAAAAACGCTGGTAAAATATTTTCCAACAACTCCATAATCAAAAGAAGAATTGCTATAATGGACATTCCTATTCCCATTGTTCGACATAGTTTTTTTTCATTATATTTTGACTTTTCCTCTTTTGAAGCCGTATTGTATCCAGAAATAAGCCAACTCCCATGTCCAGAAATTAAAACAATGGAAAGTATAGCCAATATTATAAAAATAATCCATACAATCCAATCTGGTCCCGTTGATAAATCTGCCAATTTCATTAAATACACCTCCACAACTTCTAATTTTCCTGTTACACAAACTGAAAATTACTTAACAATATGTGCTGTAATGATTGTATAGCTATATGAATTGATGGTAATTTTGATATTTTCAACCTCGCAATACCAATTTTTACCCTGTTTGTATATATTGCAATTTTTATCTAATACCTTATTTTTGCAATACTCAACAACATCTGCTGTATCTATTTTTAGGTTTCTTTTAATTCTATCAATTCCCATTTCGGTTGTATGAATTTTATCAATATTATCAAGCAATATCTTTTTATCTTCCATTCTTTCTTTTCCTCAACTTCCAAGTTGTATTCTGGGCATTCCGCAGCTATCTATTGCCTGCAGCATACTCTTGCATATTAATATCTATTACTTCTCTGGCAGGCTGTATCAACGAATTTTCATATTGAACATTCCATTGTACATCTTGATCCATCAGGATCCATTCCATGAAAATGATACTGCAAATCTGGTAAAGACAATGTGCTCATACCCAATGAATCAACAATCATATCATCTGTTCCCTGTATATTCAAGACCCTGACATTTACAGCATAATAGATAAAACGCATTTCTTTCGGCATTTTACAATTTATAATATCTTCTCTCATAAGCATCTTTTTCGATGTCTCGAAAACAACTGCCTTACAAGTCGGATATAGCTCAACCAAAGCATCAATATAATTCACTAACATTTCAGCTCTTCCCTTGTAATCTAAATCTGCTGCCAACATATCTGTTGCAATAACCTGATATTTACACAAATCAAGCACATCGTTACCATTCGGACAATTCCACAACTGACTTCTAGAAATATCATCCATAATAGGTTTCTTAATTTTTGTACAATTTGTAATCATCAGCTGTGGCGAAACATCTTTATTATCTTTTTCAAAATGCACCATATATTTTTTAGGTGCAAATCCAGCAACCTTACTTTTCAATTTGATTGGTATCTTGTTTTAATACTTTTTCTTTTTTCTTAAACTTATCAAATAATTTCATACTTTGACCTCCAAAACTTCCCATTTGTTTACATTCTCATAATACCATAATTTGTAAGTATTTACATCGTTCCTCATAAAAATAACGCAGACAATATCTCTACGATCTGCGCTATTCCTTTCATGGCTTCTTGAAATATGTCCAAGCACTTTCTTGCTGCGGCTGTGCTCACAAGCTCGATTCCACTTTGCTGCATTTCGCTTGATTGGCATGCGCCCTATAGATAACAAAAAAGATGTCCTTATTCCTGTAAACAGGATAAGTTCATCTTTTCCGTTATCTGCACTGCCTATTTCTGCACAATATTTACAATTCTTCCCGGAACATAGATTTCTTTTACAATGGTTCCGGATAATTTATCTCCCAATACTTCTTTCGCTTTGGCAAGAACAGATTCTTTGGCTTCTTCTGCTCCGACAATCAGTTTGCCTTTCACCTTTCCATTAATCTGAACTACCAGCTCAATTTCATCTTCCTTCATGGCTTCTTTATCATAAACCGGCCAAGCCTGTGCAAAGACACTGTCCTCATGCCCTAAGGTTTCCCAAAGTTCTTCCGCAATGTGAGGCGCAAACGGCGCTAACAAGATCACCGCAGCTTCCAATGTCGCTCGGTCCACGCCATCTTTCTTTGCCATAGCTGTCAGCGTATTGGTATGTTCCATAAAACCACTCACCACAGTATTTAAACTGAAATTATCCAGACGTGTTGTAATGTCATAAATCAGTTTATGACGTTCTTTTAAGAGTTCTTTTGTTTCCTTCACTTTTGCATCCTTCTGATCGATTACCAGCTTGAAGAATTTTGTGAGGAATCGGTAAACTCCGTCAATGCCTCTTTCATCCCATTCTGCATCCAGTTCCGGAGGTCCTACAAATAATTCATACATTCGGAGAGAATCACATCCGTAATCTCTTACCAAATCATCCGGGGAAACAACATTTCCTTTGGATTTGCTCATTTTGATACCGTTTTTTCCGGTAATCATTCCCTGATTAAACAGCTTATGAAATGGCTCATCAAAGTCCACAACTCCAATATCACACAGGAATTTCGTATAGAATCGAGAATACAGAAGATGTAAGACCGCATGCTCTACACCTCCGATATACATGTCAACCGGAAGGTATTGATCTGCTTTCTCTCTGGATACCAATTCCTCTTTATTTTTGCTGTCAATATATCTTAAGAAATACCATGAGGAGCCTGCCCACTGCGGCATTGTATTCGTCTCACGTTTCGCCGGCTTTCCGCAGACCGGGCACTTACAATTTACCCACTCTTCGATGTCTGCCAACGGAGATTCTCCGGTTCCTGTGGGTTCATATTTTTCAACCTCCGGTAAGGTAAGCGGCAGTTCTTCCTCCGGTACCGGAACAGCCCCGCAGTCCGGACAGTGAACGATTGGAATCGGCTCTCCCCAGTAGCGCTGACGGCTGAAAACCCAGTCTCGCAATTTATAGTTGGTTGTCTTTCTTCCAACGCCCATTTTCTCAATGATTTCCGGCGCCGCTTCTTTCAATTCTCCGGATTCTCTTCCATTCCACTCTCCGGAATTAATCATGATTCCGGAAGCCTCCGTGTAAGCTTCCTCCATATGTTCGATTTCTTTGCCGTCTTTTGCAATGACCTGAACGATCGGAATATTAAATTTCTTTGCGAATTCAAAATCACGATCATCATGAGCCGGCACGCACATAATCGCTCCTGTACCATAATCAGCTAAAACGTAATCAGACAGCCAGATCGGCACTTTTTTCCCATTGATCGGATTTACTGCATAACTTCCTGTAAATACTCCGGTCTTTTCCTTATCCTGCATACGGTCAACCGATGATTTTAACGAAGCCTGATAAATATACTGTTCCACAGCCTCTTTTGTCTCATCGGTTGCAAGATCCTTGGCAAGCCTATGTTCCGGAGCCAGTACCATAAATGTCGCGCCATGCAGTGTATCCGGACGAGTAGTATACACAGTAAGCTTCTCGTCTTTTCCGTCAACTTTAAAATCAACTTCCGCACCATGGCTCTTTCCGATCCATTCCGCCTGCATTTTCTTTACTTTTTCCGGCCAGTCAAGTTTTTCAAGATCTTCTAACAAACGATCTGCATAAGCTGTAATTTTCAGCATCCACTGACGCAGGTTTTTCTTCGTGACATCTGCTCCGCAGCGCTCACACTTTCCATTGACCACTTCTTCATTGGCAAGTCCCGTCTTGCAGGAAGGACACCAATTAATTGGCATTTGCTTTTCATATGCCAGACCCTTTTTAAACATCTTTACAAAAATCCACTGTGTCCATTTGTAAAATTCAGGATCTGTTGTATTCACTTCCATATCCCAGTCATAAATTGCCGAGATTTCATTGATCTGACGTTTAATATTTTTAATATTGGCTTCCGTTGAGATTCTCGGATGAGTTCCCATCTTAATGGCATAGTTTTCTGCCGGAAGTCCGAAAGCGTCCCATCCCATCGGATGAATGATGTAATATCCATTGAGCAGTTTATATCGGCTCCACACATCACTGATCACATATCCTCTCCAATGTCCCACATGAAGTCCGCTTCCTGACGGGTACGGAAACATATCCAGACAGTAATACTTTGGTTTCTTCCCATCGTTTACATTTACCGGGTGTTCCTCCCAATGTTTTCTCCACTTTTGCTCAATTGCCTTATGATTATAAGGTGTTGCCATAATTTTCTCTCCTCCTGGTCGTATTCATCTATTCATGACCCACCTGTAAAGTTTCACAGAAGACTTTGACTGCAATACAGATCACTTTCCCACAAATTCTCTCCCGCTCCTTACAGAGTGTATATGATTAAATTTCTAATCTTATTTATTTTATCACACTGACAAAAAGTGTCAACTCCAGACCACAGAAAATGAAACAAAACGCCCTCTGTAAATTATATTCACTGCTTCTTATCATATAAAAAGAGAATGCAGCTGAAAAACTACATCCCCCTTTGTATCATATGATTTACATATTGAAATGAAATTGTTTACTCTTCCACAGTCTGCTGTGTGGTCTCCTGCTGCACAGAAGCAGGCTGCTCTGTCGTAATCTTTTTTGTTTCTGTTGTAACTGCCGGCTGTCTTAATTCCACTGCAACTGTCTTTTTCACGGTCACCCCATTTTTTCCCTTATAGGAAACGGACGCACCTGTGACCTTGTTGTCAGCTCCCTTCACTAATGTTACTTGAACCTTGGCAGTATCGGTTCCCTTAATCACCGTTCCGTTATCATTCACCGTGACCGCATTGCGGACTGCCTTCAGAATATCTGCATCTGAACTTCCGTTTTCCACAGTCACTTTACTGTTATGGATCTGTGCATTTCCTAAAACAGTAATTGTAACGGTCTTCTTGGCAGAACGATATGGTTTATTCTTATTCTTTACAATATACTGAACAGAATACTTTCCTGATTTTGTAAACTTATAAGCTTTTGCCTTGGCATAGGAGTATGTGACATAAGTTTTCGCTCCCGGTGCTTTTATCTTGACAGTTACAGCACTGGTTCTGCTGGTTCCGCTTCTCATCTTTGCTGTAACCCCGGACACTGCATTGGAAGAATAGATCTTGACAGTTCGATTCTTCGCCTGAATCGTCGGAGCTAATGTATCAACCACTCTGACTGTGCTCTGTTTCGTTGTTGTTGCTCCGAGCGAGGATTTCACAGAATACTTAATGCGATAGGTTCCAAGCGATTTTGTGCTGAATTTTGCTTTTCTGTATTTTCCTTTCCGATACTTTGTCACAGAATACTTGATTTTTTTTGTCAAACTCTTCTTTGTAATCTGATCCTTTGCTGTAACTCCTGACTTTATATTGTAAGATTTTCCATATTCTACGGTTCTCTTCTTCTTAGAAGATACTGTAATCTTCGCTTTTTTCCTGCGATATGGATTTTTCTTATCAGGATCTGTCGGATCCCAGTACATCCTTCTGGATGTAGAAACTTTAATTCCTTTTGGTTTCCCCAGAGGTCCCGGATTTTTACTGCTGTAAATTGTTACTTTGGTACCGAGGCTGCAATTATCGTAAATCCATTTTGCATCTGCCACAGACAACCGAACACAGCCATGGGACGCTGTTGTTCCGAGCTTATTAAACTGAACGGTAGACTGGCTTGCCTTATTATTCGGAGCGTAATACCACACAGAATGGAATAAAATTCCGCCATGAATTCTTGTACAATACTGTCCATAACTCGGTCCCTGTAACGTGTGCCAGCGATATTTCGCCGGTGTATAATATGTACCGGACGGAGTATTGGATCCTCCGCAGGAGACCAGGAACGCTTTGATCGGTTTATATTTTCCCCCTTTTAATTGATAGACTGTAGCAACATTTGCCTGCTTATTTACTTTAATCCAATATTTTGTATTTGCCGCCTGCACAGCCTTCGGAGCTGCAAATAATACTCCAAATACCATAACAAACATCAATACGGCTGCGCATAATTTCTTACATCTTAATAATGCTCTTTTCATGATTTCCCCTTCCTTGATTTACTTCTTATTTATTATATCTTCCCATTTTCAACTTGTAAATAATTAAATTTGTGATATGATAGATTTAAAAAAATCTTAATAATTTTGTAAAGGAGTTTCTATGTTTCAATTTAACCATTTTAATTTTAATGTATTAAACTTGGAAAAAAGCTTAAAATTCTACAAAGAAGCCTTGAATCTTGACATCGTTCGAGAAAAGGATTCCTCCGATGGAAGCTTTAAAATCGTTTATCTCGGAGACGGAAGCACGGACTTTCTTCTGGAGCTGACATGGATGCGTGATCAGAAAGAACCTTACAATCTGGGAGATGAAGAATTTCATTTAGCTCTCACTGCCAAGGATTTTGATCAGGCTTATAAACTTCATCAGAAAATGGGATGTATCTGCTTTGAAAATCCAGATATGGGAATCTATTTTATTCAGGATCCCGATGGCTACTGGATTGAAATTATTCCTCCAAAATAAACTAGATATCCAAAATACATCGTTCTTACAAATAAAACCATAGGAAACTTAAAATCTCCTATGGTTTTTTGCGTACTATTCACAGTTTTTTAAAAATACTTCGTAACCTTTTTCTACTTCATACAAATCAGATTTACTCGTAATCTCCCACGGCGCATGCATACTTAAAACCGCCACTCCACAGTCAATTACATTCATACTGTAAGCAGCCGGAATATATGCAATGGTTCCGCCTCCTCCTGCATCAACTTTTCCCAGCTCCGCTGTCTGAAATGCCACCTGATGGTCATCAAAAATTCTCCGAAGCTTTGCAATATATTCCGGATTCGCATCATTAGAGCCCGACTTTCCTCTAGCGCCTGTGTATTTATTCAAGACCAGACCTTTCCCAAAATAAGCTGCATTTTTCTTTTCCATAACACTTGGATAGTTGGGATCAAACGCAGCACTGACATCAGATGACAGCATATAGGAATTCTGCAGTGCTCTTCTTAAAACCAGCTCGCTGTAATCCCCTGTTAATGCAAGGAGTTCTGCTACTGTATTTTCAAAAAATTTAGACTGCATTCCCGTTGCTCCCACACTCCCGATTTCCTCTTTATCCACAAGGATACAGCAGGAAGTTCTTTTGGGCTGCTCTACATTGAGCATTGCCGCCAGGGAAGTATAGGCACAAACTCTGTCATCCTGTCCGTAAGATATAATCATACTCCGGTCCAACCCGAAGTCTCTTGCTTTTCCCGCCGGAACAACCTCAATCTCTGCCGATAAAAAGTCTTCTTCTTCCAAGGCATATTCTTTCAAAAGCAGTTCCAATATTTGTTTTTTGACAGCGTCCTTCTCTTCTCCTTTTAACGGCTTGCTTCCAATTAATACATCCAGATTTTCACCTTCTACAACGACGCTTCCCTTTTTCTCCATCTGTTTTGCAGATAAATGAATCAAAAGGTCCGTAATTCCAACCACCGGATCTTCCTCTTTTTCTCCAATGTTGATCGTCACTTTGGTACCATCCTTTTTAAAAACAACCCCATGAAGCGCCATTGGCAGCGTGACCCACTGATATTTTTTCACACCTCCATAATAATGTGTATCCAAAAGTGCAAATTCTGTGTCCTCATACAAAGGATTTTGTTTTAGATCCAATCTTGGGGAATCAATATGCGCCCCTAAAATATTCATTCCTTTCTCCAGCGGTTCCTGTCCAATCTGAAACAATACGATGGTTTTATCCATCCAGGTCCGATAAACCTTATCTCCTGTTTTTAACGTAGTACCCGAAGCAATCTTATCTTCCAAATTCTCATACCCCGCTTTTTCAGCCAGCTCCACAGAGAAGGAAACACATTCCCTTTCTGTTTTCCCATTGGATAAAAATCTTTTATAATCTTCAGCCAGCATATTCAGCTGCCTTAGGTTTGCTTCCTCATAGGTTGTCCATGCATTTTTTCTTTCCATTTATAATGTCTCCTTCCATTCCTGTTCTTTAAACCCGACCAGAACAAAATCATCCCCGATTACCAAAGGACGTTTTACCAACATTCCGTCTGTCGCCAATAACTGATACTGTTCTTCCTCCGTCATTTGCGGCAAACGATCTTTTAATTGAAGCTCCCTATATTTCATTCCACTGGTATTAAAAAATCTTTTCAACGGCAGTCCGCTTTTTTCGTGCCATGCTTTTAATTCCTCTGCTTTCGGATTTTCTTCTACGATATGACGATCCTCATAAGAGATCTGATGCTCATCCAGCCATTTTTTTGCTTTCTTACATGTACTGCATTTTGGATATTCTAAAAATAACATTTCCCTTCTCCTTTGATTTTATTACAAATTTTTTTGACTGGTTTCATCATATCATAAATTTCCCGAAAAACAAAGTTATGCATCTTTCGATTTTATGTACTCTCTAAAATAAATTCTTTGATGGTTCCCCCCAAGTACCACCAAAAGTCTTTTTTCACTACAGCATCCTTTGATCGAATCGGCAGCGCTGCCGCACATGTGTCACCGATCATAAAACGGATTTCTCCCACTTTTTGATCTTTTTTTACAGGCGCCTGTATATGGTCGGGCAGACTGCATTTTATCTTCACCTGATCGCCTTTTTTCAAAAGGATTTTCACTTTTCTGTTTTTCACTTCGAGAGAAATCTTGGGCAAGACCCCATTTTCTACCGAAACGCCAGTTATTTTACTGGTATCCGCCAAAATTTCTCTTCGCTCATAATTCTTTGTTCCGTAATCTACCAGAGTTCTCACATCCGCCCACTTATATGTTTTATGAGGCGGCCATCCGCTTGCCAGAGTTACCACGATAAATTTCATATCATTTCGCTCTACGGCTCCTACATAACAATATCCTGCTTTCGATGTGTATCCGGTTTTTCCTGAAACAGCACCCTCCATAGAAGATAACAGCGCATTGTGATTCCTGCATGTAAAACTTCGCTTACCGGACACATCATGAAAAGAATACGTTTGTGTCTGTGTAATCTCCAAAAAATTTTTATTTTTGATGCATTGACTCATAAGCTTTGCCAGATCATAAGCAGTTGTCCCATGCGCCCCCCTGGAGTCTGTTCCATCCAATCCGTTGGGCGTAACAAAATGTGTGTTTTCTGCCCCCAATTTCTTTGCCTGAGCATTTACTTTTTTCTCAAATTGTTCCACGGACCCCTCTGCATGCTCTGCCAAAACAACAGCACAATCATTATAAGATTCTAACATCAGTCCATAGAGAAGATCTCGAACACGATAAGATTCTCCCTCTCGAACGCCCAGACGGACCTGCGGCTGGGAAGCTGCTTTCTTGGATGCCTTTGCAATATCATCCAACCGACAATGCTCTAAAACATAAAGACAGGTCATAATTTTTGTAGTACTGGCATTGGGCATTATGGTCTTTTCTGATTTTTTATACAAAACTTTCCCTGATTCTGCTTCCATTAAAATAGCCGCTTTCCCATATAACTTTAATTCCTCTGCTTCTGTATTTACGCAAGTTCCCAGTAAACTTCCCAACAATAAAAGAAAAGAAATTATTTTTCTCATCATTTCCCCATCCTTCCGCCATATTCTTATCACTGCGTACTCTATGAGTATATGAAAAAAATAATTTCTTTATGTCTATAACTTTATGAGAAAAACCGGCATCGGCGGATGATTCCCCTTATTGATAAAGTCCTGACGGATGATAAAATACTTTTTATCATCTAATGTCTGCAAATAGTCCAGCACTCGATCCCGCTCTTCAAAGCCACTATCTTTGCCGCTATAGATACAAATGCTCAGAACACCACCGGGTTTCAATAAGTTAAGACTCTCCTCAACTGCCCGGATCGTAGTTTCCGGTCTCGTAGCCAGACTATGATCTCCGCCCGGAAGATATCCCAGATTAAACATAATACAGGAAATGGTTCCTTCCCGAAAATATGTTCCGATCTTTTCATGTCCGTCTAAAATAAGCTCTGCCGAAAGCTCATGCTTTGCCAGTTTCGCTTTTGTCCGCTCCAATGCCTCTTTTTGAATATCAAAAGCCCAAACTTTTCCTGCGACACCAACTTTTTTACATAAGAAGACCGTGTCACCGCCTTTTCCCATGGTAGCGTCAATGCAATGATCTCCTTCGTTTATAAAAGACTCTAATACTTTATGAATCCACTCTGTGATCGTTATCCGCATCTTTTCGATTCCTAATAATAAGTTACGACGGGATCCCCCGGTTTGGCATATTTGTAGAGAATTGCAGCAGATGATTCCGGAAGATTAATACATCCATGAGAACCATTGGAAATATATTCACTTCCTCCAAAGGAGCTTCTCCACGATGCAGAATGAAATCCTACATTTCCCACAAACGGCATCCAATATTTTACCGGAGAACTGTAGCCCTGTCCATTTAACGTTGCAGTTGGCTGCTTATACATAATATATGCCACACACTCCGGCGTCTTGCGATCTGCAGTCATTTTTCCAGTGACACAGGATGTACTGAATTTCAACTTCCCGTTTTTATAATAATACACAGACTGTGCTCCCATATCAACTTCAAAATAAGTATCCCCGATATCACCGTTGACACCATCGTATACTTTTCCTTTTTGTCTCCAATAAGGCTCTCTGGTTTCCTTCGTTCCTTCGGCAATCATCTTCATCACTGCGGCTTCTTCCTTGTCTTTACTGATCCGCCAGCCATACGGACCGCCATAAATCTTTTTGATTCGTCCATCGTGAGTCTTAAATTTATGCCATCCATACTGAGTATTATATTTATAGATAAATTTCAAAACCCAGTTTTCCAAAGCATCCTTATCTACGGTATAACCGGAATAGTCTTTTTTAATCTTATACCATTTACAATATGTATTTTTATCAAGCACAACGGTTCTTTTACCAAATTTATATGTAATACTTCCCTTCAAAGAATCATTCATTTTTTTTGTCAAATCAATGACTTTCTGATCCTTGCTTTTATATTCCGGGTCATAGTAACAGTTTTCCTTTTCCAGAGAAATTTCAGAAATTCCGTTTTTTACATATTCCTCTATTTTTTTTGCTGTTCGCTGCGTATCCAGCTGAGTTCCTTCTTCTTCCTTCTGAATTACAAATTTCCCGTCTTTATAAACCGGTTTTGCATTGACGCGCTGAATCATTTTTTTCCGATTCACAGCATTTAGTTGTTTATAAGCAGCGCTATAAGTTTTTTCATTATAAGAATACATCGTTACATCATCATATAACTCTCCGCCAAAAAAACCTTTGAACCATAAAAATGAATTTTGATTTTCTTTAATTTTCTGAATTTCTTCTGCGCCTTCAAACGCTGCCTGGATCTGACGATTCGTTAAAACCTCTCGCTGATTCTTACGTTCTTTGATCATCAGGGAATAATTTTCTGCTTTTTTATTGAAAATCTCCACCACTTCATTCGCTGTCTTTCCGGAAACATTCACTCCATTTATTTTTGTCCCATATACAAACCTATGACTGAAATAGAATGCTGCCAAACAGTAACCTGCAATTAGAATGCCTGCAGCAATCCCCGCCCCATGTTTCCATGTTAATTTTTTCTTTTCCATTTGCCTAAATACCTCCTAGATACAATTCCCTATTATAATACACATTAGTTAAAATAACTACACTTTTTTTGTATTTTTCTTAATCCATATTTTACCTATTCTTTTTCTATTTTACATAAATAGATTGATAATTTTTTAACATTCCCCTTGTCTTTCTGGCTGTAGAATGATAAAATGTATTTAGTGTGTTAACTAAAAATAATTATCAAATTAGGAGGACTTATTATGTCATTCACTCAAGACTACCAGAAAAAATTAACCACGGCTGACGAAGCAGTCAAAGTTATCAAATCTGGGGATCGTCTGGAATATGGCTGGTGCGTTACAACTCCAGTTGCACTGGATAAGGCGTTGGCAAAACGTATGCCGGAACTTGAAAATATCCAGATTCACGGCGGTATTATTATGTGGCCGCTGGAAATTACCCAGATTGAAAACCCTGCTGATCACTTTACATGGAATTCATGGCACATGAGCGGGCTGGAAAGAAAATGGATCAACGAAGGATTTTCTTTCTATGCTCCAATCCGCTATTCTGAACTGCCAAGCTATTATCGTAGTTGCCTTCCAAGAACGAATGTTGCAATGATGCAGGTTGCGCCAATGGACGAACACGGTTTCTTTAATTTTGGACCAAGTGCTTCGCATACCGCTGCTATGCTTGAAAAGGCAGATTGCGTGATTGTAGAAGTTAACGAAAATATGCCTCGTTGTCTCGGCGGATTTGAAGAAGGAATTCATATTTCTAAAGTTGATATGATTGTTGAAGGCGAAAATCCTTCCATTGCAGAATTAGGCGGAGGCGGTCCGGCAACGGATGTAGACAAAGCCGTTGCAAAACTGATCGTTGACCAGATTCCAAATGGTGCATGTCTTCAACTTGGAATCGGTGGAATGCCAAATGCCGTAGGATCTCTAATTGCAGAATCTGACTTAGAAAATCTTGGTGTCCACACCGAAATGTATGTGGATGCTTTTGTTGATATCGCAAAAGCAGGAAAAATTACAGGCGCAAACAAAACCATTGACCGGTATCGTCAAACCTATGCTTTTGCTGCCGGGACAAAAAAATTATACGATTATCTCGACAATAATCCGGAATGTATGAGCGCGCCGGTGGACTACACAAACAGCATTGCCACAATCTCATCACTGGATAACTTTATCTCTATCAACAATGCTGTTGACGTTGACCTTTATGGACAAATCAGTTCCGAATCTTCAGGTATTCGTCAGATCAGCGGTGCCGGCGGACAGTTGGATTTTGTGATGGGCGCTTATCTATCCAACGGCGGAAAAAGTTTCGTATGTCTGTCTTCTACCTTTACCAATAAAAAAGGAGAAACATTCTCAAGAATTCTTCCAACACTCCATAACGGATCCATTGTCACTGATACTCGTGCCAACGCCCACTATATCGTTACAGAATACGGTATGGCAAATATGAAAGGACTTTCCACCTGGGAGCGCGCAGAAGCATTAATTCAAATTGCTCATCCTGATTTCAGAGATCAGTTGATCAAGGATGCAGAAGCCGCACATATTTGGAGAAGATCTAATAAATAATATCTACATAACTGCAAAAAAAGACCTTCTCTGACAACGCATCAGAGAAGGTCTTTTTATCGTATTTTTACCTGATCTATATTTTTAATAATAATTGTACTTCCACCGTCCGGTTCCTCAATAATCTCTACATTCTGTTTCGTATTATATTCCTCCATCGGAATTTTAATCTCAATTCCGGTGTCCGTCTCCAGCCATTGATATTCCAATTTTCGTACTGTATTTTCTTTTGCTACCGTAAACGTATCATATTGCATATCATATCGCTCAATCTTCTCATCAAATTCCTGCTTTTTCCCCTGATGATCTCCAAATAGTTTATCTCCGATTTCATTGATCTTAAATGCCTGGTTTTGGGAAAACTCCTCCCGTAAACGACTTTTCAGCTCCAGCCGCTTTGCCATTCCGTCCTCTGGATAATGATTGCTGATGTCATTGATCACCTTATTGAGAATCTGAAACTTCTTTTTTGGTGCCAAATCTGCATAGCACTGCAGGAACCGTTCTGATAAGTAGTTGATTTTATCCCCATTTAGCATCTCATATTTCTTTTCCACCAATTGAATTTTATACTCTGTTAAATCAACAATCATCGCTTCGGTCAGCTTCGCAGAATCCGTCGGCATTACCCTTTGCTTCACAATATCATTGGCTTCTTCTTCCTCCTGACGATGGACATACGTAACCTTATAATTCATTTTTAACAAAGCCAGATGAACAACGCTTTGTATCTGAAACGTAACACAAAGCAAATCCGCCGCAGGGATCGTCACACTGTCGCACATAATATCAAATAAGTTCTCTGCCAAAGTCCGGGTAGCATCAATAAAGCTTTCATCATCCGGTTCCTCCATACTTTCCAGCAAGCTTAAAATCGGCGAGACGCTTCCGTCAAACTGACATTTTTTCGCATCATCACTTTCCAAAATTTTAAAAATATGCCCTCTTACGAATTCCATTAAATCCGGTCCCATTTCCAACAACTGATTGGACAATCCAAGATATCCTGTGTGACTGTCTAAAATATGTAAAATACCCTTTCGAATGATAATATCATCCCGCTGTATCTTTAACATTTCATTCTCCTTTTTCCATCATATTTTTCTCTTTCCCATTTTAACAACAAAAAAAAGCATTTTCAAGGCATTCTTAAGCAGAACAAATCAGACAAGTTTTCTTCCACTGTCTCATCCTGAGGAGTGTTTTTATGATATAGGAAAGTGAGAATTTTCCCATATCACACAAAAAAAGAAGCCAAGGTTCCCTAATCCCATATGGCTTCTACATATAAAAAATCCCCGTACGTTTTCCACAGATCTGCAATATCACAGACCCCTTTGATTCATGCTCTTAAGAACCCCTTCATAAGATTGGGAATCGTGGAAATCTTTTTCTTCATACTCAGCGGACGATTCGCGCCGGAGTTTTTCTAAAACTTACTTTTATTTCTTTCAATCTTTCTTGAAGTCCCTAATTCCAAGAAACCCTCCGTCAGTCCTATTATGTCATTGAAATAAAAAAACCGCTCACAGAATTTCTCCTGTCAACGATTGCTTCTTACAGATATAGAGTATATCCATATCACATTGAAAATAATGCGGCAACCGGCTGTCATAGTTCTTATGAACCTTAGACCCTTCTGGCTTTGCGTCCCTGTCTTTCAACAGGTTTGCCCGATGAATATTATGAAGTTTACTTACATGTTAAATGATACTATATTCTTTTTCCTATGTCAACCTTTTTTAGAAAAAAATCCCATAGTGCTTACCATGGGATTTTTATGGATTAAATTCTTATCTTAAAAGCTGCTTATTTCACAACGGCTCTTAATTTTTCTGTTAAAGCTGGAACAATTTTATTCAAATCTCCAACAATTCCATAATCTGCTACATCAAAAATCGGAGCAGTTTCATCTTTATTGATTGCAATAATGATATCAGATTCTTCCATACCTGCAACATGCTGAATTGCACCGGAAATACCAATTGCAAAGTAAACGTTCGGACGTACTGTTTTTCCTGTCTGTCCAACCTGAATATCTCTTGGCTGCCATCCATTATCTACAACAGCACGAGAACAGCTGACTTCTCCTCCGAGAACTTCCGCTAATTCTTTTAACATTCCAAATCCTTCTTCTCCAACGCCACGTCCACCGGATACAAGAATCTTAGCATCCATAATATCAACTGTTTCCGTTACAGACTTAACGATTTCCATAATTTCAACATATTTGTTATCCGGAGTAAATCCTGGATTAAACTCAATCACCTCAGCCTTTGCACCTTCGATTGGATCAATCTTCTGCATAACACCAGGACGTACAGTTGCCATCTGAGGACGATTGTCCGGACAAGCAATTGTCGCGATTGTGTTTCCACCGAAAGCAGGACGTGTCATTAGTAACTGATTGTGTTTCTGCTCTCTTCCCGGAATCGGATTTAATGGGAAATCACCAATTTCAAGAACTGTACAATCAGCTGTTAATCCTGTCTGAACACGTGCAGAAACACGAGGTCCAAGATCACGACCGATTGCAGTTGCTCCAACTAACATGATTTCCGGTTTGTATTCATTGATTACAGATGCTAACGCATGTGTATATGGCTCTGTTCTATAATCCTTCAATTCAGGATCATCTACAACGATAACTTTGTCTGCACCATATACTGCAAGATCATCTGCCAGTCCTTTGACATCTGAACCAATCAGAACAGCAGTTACGTCTGTATCTAAGTCTTTTGCTAAGTCTTTTGCTTTTCCAAGTAATTCGAATGCGATGCCGCTTAATTCGTTATCTACCTGCTGTGCAAAGACGTATACGCCTCTATATTCTTCTAAACCCATTTTATTCACCACTTTTCCTTTTCACTAAATTACATGTTTTTCAGCTAATTTATCCATGATATATTGTACTGACTCTTCTGGGTCAAGTGTAACTTTTTCCCCAGCACCTTTTCTTACTTTATCAGATGCTTTTGCGATCTTTGTCGGAGATCCCGCAAGACCAAGGTTAGAATCATCAACATCTTTGAGGTCTTTTCTTCCCCATGTTGTTACTTCCGCATCATATGCATCAAAGATTCCGCCCGGTGTCATATATCTTGGCTCATTTAACTCTGCTAAAGCAGTAACTAAGCAAGGCATTTTTGCCTTTACGATGTGGTATCTATCTTCATACTGACGCTGAACAATGACACTGTCCCCGTCAATCTTAATGTCCTCTGCATAAGAGATCACCGGAATATCCAAATGCTCAGAAATCTGAGGTCCAACCTGAGCTGTATCTCCATCAATTGCCTGACGGCCTGTAATGATCAGATCATACTCAAGGTTTCTGATTGCTCCTGCAAGAGTTGTAGAAGTTGCCCATGTGTCAGCTCCTCCTAAGACGCGGTCTGTTACAAGCACACCCTTGTCTGCACCCATTGCCATCGCTTCACGAAGCACTTCATCTGCCTTTGGAAGTCCCATTGTTACAACGGTAACCTCTGCCCCATATTCATCTTTTAATCTAAGTGCCGCTTCCAGTCCAGCTTTATCATCTGGATTCATGATTGTAAGCATTGCACCTCTGTCTAATGTACCATCCGGATTAAATTTAACTCCGCCTTTTGTATCTGGTACCTGTTTTACACAAACAACTATTTTCACGGTAAGTACCTCCCTTATTTCAATAAGCTTCCAGAAATAACCATACGCTGAACTTCAGATGTTCCTTCGTAGATTTCTGTGATCTTAGCATCGCGCATCATACGTTCTACATCGTATTCTCTGATGTATCCGTAACCACCATGTAACTGAACAGCTTTTGTTGTCACTTCCATAGCAACTTCTGCCGCATATAATTTTGCCATTGCTGCTTCTACACTGTAAACCTTCTGTGTAGCTTTTGCCATTGCTGCTTTATATACCAACTGTTTTGCAGCTTCTACTTTAGTTGCCATATCAGCTAACTGGAACTGTGTATTCTGGAACTGTCCGATTGTACGTCCGAACTGTTTTCTTTCTTTAACATATTCGATTGTTCTTTCTAATGCACCTTCTGCAAGTCCAAGAGCCTGAGAAGCGATACCAATACGACCTCCATCAAGAGTATGCATTGCAATACCGAAACCTTTTCCCTGCTTTCCTAACAGATTTTCTTTTGGAATACGGCAGTCTTCGAAAATTAATTCATATGTAGCTGATCCGCGGATACCCATTTTCTTTTCTTTTGTTCCAAATGTGAAACCTGGAGTTCCTTTTTCCACGATGAACGCAGAAATTTCTTTCATTTTTCTTCCGCGTTTTTCAACAATACCTGTTACAGCGATTACGATATAAACGTCTGCGTAGCTACCATTTGTGATAAAGCACTTAGATCCGTTTAATACCCATTCATCTCCATCTAATACAGCCTTTGTCTGCTGTCCCTGTGCGTCTGTACCTGCACCCGGCTCAGTAAGACCGAAAGCTCCCAATTTTTTTCCTGAAGCTAAATCCGGGATATACTTTTCTTTCTGTTCTTTTGTACCAAAAGTCTGAATCGGATCAATGCACAGAGAAGTATGTGCAGATACAATAACACCTGTTGTTCCACAAACTTTTGATAATTCTTCAACACACATAACGTATGTTAACGGATCGCATCCCTGTCCGCCAAGTTCTTTCGGAACCGGAATACCTAAGAATCCTGCTTTTGCCATCTTTTCCACAGTCTCTACCGGGAACTGTTCATTTTCATCCACGTCCTGTGCAAGAGGCTTTACTTCATTTTCAGCAAACTCTTTGAAAAGAGTTCTTGCCATCTCGTGTTTCTTACTTAATGTGAAATCCATTCTTTATTCCTCCATATTGATTTCTATAAAGTGATCTTCTGTATCCGCAGCTCACCATTCCGCGAATACAGAAGAAAAGCTCTTTTCTTATTTGCTGTAATCGTAGAATCCTTTACCAGTCTTCTGACCTAATAATCCGCCACGAACCATTTTTCTTAATAATGGATGCGGACGATATTTTGTATCTCCAAATTCATTGTAAAGAACTTCCATAATTGCAAGACATACATCCAAACCAATCAGGTCTCCCAGAGCTAATGGTCCCATCGGATGATTTGCACCTAATTTCATAGCTGTATCAATACCTTCTACAGATGCAACTCCATCTGCATAAATTCCAACAGCCTCATTAATCATCGGAATTAAGACTCTGTTTACTACAAATCCTGCGCCTTCCTCTACCTGTACCGGCACTTTACCGATTGCTTCAGAGATTTCTTTGATCTTTTCAACCGTTTCTTTTGGTGTATTGATTCCTGCAATAACTTCCACAAGCTTCATAACCGGAGCCGGATTGAAGAAATGCATACCAATCATCGGACGATCCAGTCCTGCACCGATTTCTGTAATTGACAGAGAAGAAGTATTGGTTGCAAAAATAGCATCTGCTTTACAGATTTCCTGCAATTCTTTAAATGTCTGTTTTTTAATTTCCATATTTTCGATTGCTGCCTCAATGATCAGGTCGCAATCTGTACAAATATCTTTCACACCTGTTGTGATCTTAGAAAGAATTGCATCTGCAGCCGCCTGCTCCATCTTTCCTCTTGCAACACGTTTTTCAAGGCCTTTTGCAATTTTTGCTTTTCCATTTGCTGCAAATTCTTCATTAATGTCGCAAAGACATACTTCAAATCCTTCTGTTTGAGCAAATGCCTGTGCAATTCCGCTGCCCATTGTTCCAGCGCCGATAACTCCAACTTTCATGATATTTCCTCCTGATAAAATATTAATAATGTAACCCTGTATGCAGAAGTTCCTGCATACAGGAAATCAATGACTGACTCTTATTTGTTTTGGAACGGAACTACTTTCAGTTTCTTCGCTTTATCTTTTTCAAGGAAGTTTCCCATTCCCGCTCTCTGATCTTCTGTCTCAAAGCAGCTTCCAAACGCTTTTTCTTCAATTACAATAGCCTGGTCCATATCAACCTGAAGACCATCGTTGATCGCCTTCTTTGATGCACGAACTGCAATCGGTGCATTTGACGCAATTTTTGCCGCCATCTTCTTTGCTGCCGCAAGCAGTTCGTCCTGAGGATAAACCGCATTGACAAGACCGATTCTCAAAGCTTCCTCTGCCTTAATATTAAAAGCTGTATAGATCATCTCTTTTGCTTTTCCCACACCGACAATACGTGCAAGTCTCTGTGTTCCTCCGAATCCAGGAGTAATTCCCAGACCAACCTCCGGCTGTCCGAAAATCGCATTTTCTGAGCAAAGTCTAATGTCACAGCTCATGGAGATTTCACATCCTCCGCCCAAAGCAAATCCGTTGATTGCTGCAATAACAGGAATAGGGAATGTTTCAATCTTACGGAATACATCGTTTCCAACTTTACCGAAAGCTTCTCCTTCTTCTTTTGTCAATGTGCTCATTTCTCCGATATCAGCACCTGCAACAAAGGATTTATCTCCGGCTCCTGTCAATACAACAGCTCTTGTCTCATTTAAATCAATCGCGTCAAATGCCGCTTCAATTTCTTTCAATACGTCACTGTTTAATGCGTTTAAAGCTTTGGGACGATTGATTGTAACAACACCTACAAAACCATCCTGTTCATATGTAATGAATTCCATAAAAGAATTCTCCTTTCACAAAAATACTCCGTTTCCTAGTCTCTCTCAACAATTGTTGTGCAGCCCATTCCACCACCGATGCAAAGAGTTGCAAGACCTTTCTTCGCGTCTCTTCTCTGCATCTCATGGAGCAACGTAACAAGGATTCGGCATCCTGAAGCACCTACCGGATGTCCCAGAGCAATAGCTCCGCCGTTTACATTGACTTTATCCATATCGAATTTCAAATCTCTTGCCACTGCTACAGACTGTGCTGCGAAAGCTTCGTTAGCTTCAATTAAATCCATGTCATCGATTGTAAGATTTGCTTTTGCTAATGCTTTTGTTGTAGAGGCAACAGGTCCGACTCCCATGATCTTAGGATCAACTCCTCCAAGAGCTCCTGTAACATAAGAAGCCATCGGTGTCACTCCTAATTCTTTTGCTTTCTCTTCGCTCATAACAACAACTGCCGCTGCACCATCATTGATTCCAGAAGCATTTCCTGCTGTTACAACTCCGCCTTCTTTTCCTGAGCAGCATCTTAATCCGGCCAAAGACTCTGCTGTTGTTCCGGCTCTTGGTCCCTCATCTGTATCAACGACTACTGTTTTCTTTCTCTGTTTTACTTCTACAGGAACGATTTCTTCTTTAAATGTTCCAGCTTCCTGAGCTGCAACTGCTTTTTGCTGAGATCTTGCTGCAAATTCATCTAATTCTTCACGAGTCAGATTCCACTGCTCAGCAACGTTCTCTGCTGTAATCATCATATGGTAATGATTGAATGCATCTGTTAATGCATCATTTACCATGGTATCTACCAATGTTCCGTTATTCATACGATATCCGAAACGTGCGTTTGGTAATGCAAATGGAGCCATTGACATGTTTTCCATACCACCTGCAACTACGATGTCAGCATCGCCTGCCTGAATCATCTGTGCAGCCATGTTAACACAATTAAGACCGGAACCACATACAACGTTTACTGTTACTGCCGGAACTTCAATTGGAAGTCCTGCATTAATGGAAGCCTGACGAGCTACGTTCTGTCCTAAGCCAGCCTGAATAACACAACCCATATATACATGGTCAACCTGATCTGCCGGAACTCCTGCTCTGTTCAGTGCTTCTTTAATTACAATGGACCCTAAATCTGCTGCCGGAGTTGTGCTTAATCCTCCGCCCATTTTTCCGATCGCTGTACGGCATGCACCTGCAATAACTACTTTCTTTGCCATATCAATTTTCCTCCATATTATTCTAAATTTTTAGTCATCGGTTCTCTTTATCCGCCGATATGTTAATAGTATCACAATCTTTTCTTTTTTTCAATTCATAATTTCCAAAAAGAAGATCCTTGTTTTTTTTAAAACGCCACAACCCGCATAAATACGTAGTTTTTTAGTGTATACAATACATCGCTCAAATTGTATTTTTTTTAACACAATGTCTTTGTATTCATAACCGCAGAAAACAGAATTGATAACTTTTCGGCATTTTTTTAAAAAAACCGAAGATATTTTCGTGAAAAAAATAACAATTTTTATAAAATAAGTATATTTATATTCTCCATATATATTATTTGAAGGCTGTTCTGCCTTCTACGGAAGGCATTCTTTCCCTTTATCGAACTATAGGGAATCGTAAGAATCTTCCTGCATATTAAAAAAGGAAGAAAAAAATCATTCCCAATTTTTTTCTTCCTGAAATTTAAAACTGTATCGAAACAATCCTCAGCGATCCTGCATGCTAATGCAGTCGATTGCCACCGGTCCGCCGCGGACAACCTCAATGTTAGTATATCGTTCCTTGAACACCTTTAAAATAGAATCATTCTTTGTCTCTGTACGGATTGCTTCTATTAAAAGACTGTCTTTTCCCATATCTTTAATTAAAAAGCGAAAAACCTCCGCCATTTGAAAAATCTCCGCCATTTGTTTTTCATTGAGACTTTTTACCTTTATAAACATAATCTCTTTTGTGCGGATCGAGGTATCCGTATAATCAATCACTTTTATGACTTCCACACTTCGGTTTAATTGCTTCTTTACCTGCTCAAAAGTTTTTTCATCCGCATCAATACAGATTGTCATACGAGACATCGTCGGATCTTCTGTCTCACCCACGGTAAGACTATGTATATTATAGGCTTTTCCCGAAAACAATCCGGAAATTCTGGCAAGAACCCCCGCACGATTTTCCACAAACAAAGACAGCCATCTTCTTTCCATATGATTTTCCATGTCTCTCTCCTCCTATCGTTCCAAAATCAAATCTGTTATTGATCCATTTGGTTTTACCATTGGCATCACAAGTTCTTCGTCTTCAATCACAAATTCAATGATGGTTGGTCCATCCTTCTTCCTTCTCGCTTTCTCAAAAGCTGAAAAAATCTCTTCTTTTTTGAAAACACGAATTCCCTGTGCTCCATAGCTCTCTGCTAATTTTACAAAATCCGGTGTATATGGCGGACATTTTGAAAAATCTCCATCACAATGATGCTCACAGCTTTTTCTTCTACGCAAACAGGTTCCCGCATATTTTTTGTCATAGAACAGATCCTGCCATTGTCTTACCATTCCCAGATAACCATTGTTTAAAATACACACGGTAATCGGCAGCTCCTGTATCACTGCTGTGGCAATTTCCTGAGAGTTCATTTGAAATCCCCCATCTCCTGCCACACAGATGACATCACGATTCGGGTTCCCAATTGCCGCTCCGATTGCTGCCGGAAATCCATATCCCATCGTTCCCAGCCCTCCGGAGGTCAGCATTTGGCGTTTCCCGTAAAGCTCCAGAAATTGTGTGGTCCACATCTGATTTTGACCGACATCTGTAGTAACAATCGGTTCATCATAAAAATCATTGATAGCATCAATAATTTGTTTCGGCACCAATTTATCCTTTTCTTCCATTATAATAGGTTTTTCTTCATGCCACCGGTTCAGCAGCTCCAACCAGTCTTGAGTCCTGCATCGCCCTTCATTTTCTGCCAAAGAAAGCATCAAAGAAATGGCTTCCTTTGCATCGCCCACCAGCGGAACATCCACATTGACATTTTTAGAAATTGCCGCAGTATCAATATCAATATGAATAATTTTTGCCTTTGCCGCAAAAGTTCCCAATTTTCCGGTAATTCGATCATTAAATCTCGTACCGATGGAAATCAGCAGATCACTGCTGTTTACTGCCTCATTTGCGGCGTAATTTCCATGCATCCCAATATTTCCAAAATATAGCGGATGATTTGTCGGCACAATCCCCCTGCCCATAATCGTTGTAACCACCGGAATTTGAACAGTTTCCATTAATTTCGTCATTTCTTCAAAAGCCCCGGAAATCTTAGCGCCTCCGCCAATTAAGAATAAGGGCTTTTTTGCCTCATACATCATGTTCATTGCACGCAAAATCTGCCCATGATGTACTTTTGTATTTGGTTTATATCCTCGAATGTTAACTTCTTCCGGATATTCATCACTTCCAAGCTCCGCCATAACATCCTTTGGCAAATCCAAAAGAACCGGTCCCGGTTTTCCGGTTCTGGCAATATAAAACGCCTCCTTGATTAGGCGGTTTAAATCTTCTCTTTTTCTCACAACAATCACAAATTTAGCAATATTTCTTGTAACTCCTACAATATCTACTTCCTGAAATGTATCATTGCCAATCAAATTCGTTGCAACCTGCCCTGTAAAACACACAAGCGGCACGCTGTCATAATTTGCCGTTGCAATTCCGGTAACCAGATTTGTTGCACCGGGACCGCTGGTAGCAAGACAGACTCCAACTTTTCCGGTGGAACGAGCATATCCGTCTGCCGCATGAATCAATCCCTGTTCGTGTCTGGGAAGAACCAGCTCCACTTGGTCCTGCTTGTAAATCTCATCAAAAATATCAATGACGCAGGCCCCCGGATAGCCAAAAAGCTTCTCTACACCTTCCTCCTGCAGCGCTTTTACTAAAAATTCATTTCCTGTCATTTTTCCCATACTACGATTCCTCCATCTCTTCTGCTGTATTAAACTCGTCAAGTACATATTTTATTTCTTCCTGAGCTTCCATTTTAAAATCTTCCACTTGATTTTCTTCGACAACTGGAAGATCTTTGATAGATTCTACTCCAAAGCAGCGTAAAAAATCTTCTGTCGTGCGAAATAAAATCGGACGACCCACAGCGTCTAACCGCCCTGCTTCACAAATCAAATGATATTCTAAAAGTTTATTTACCGGATGATCACACTTCACGCCTCGAATCGCTTCAATCTCCTGCTTTGTCACCGGTTGTTTGTAAGCGATAATCGAAAGAGTCTCAAGCATCACGTCTGTAAGCTTCGGTTTCTTCGGATGATTAACGATCCGAATCAACGATCCGTAAAACTCCGGCTTTGTACAAAGCTGATATGCGCCGTCCAGTTCCAAAAGCTGAATACCTCTTTCTTCTCTTTTGTATTCGCGCTTCAATTGATCAATTAAATATACTAAAAGGTCTTCTTCAATTTCTAAAGCTTCCATTAACTGTCTTTTTGTGACACTTCCGCCCATAGAAAATAAAATCCCTTCAATCATTGCCTGTTTTTGTTTCATATGCATTACTCCAGTGCCTGTATTAAAATATCCTCGCCAATGTCGGTCTGCATTGCCCGAACCCGACCCATTTTCATCAATTCAAGAATTGATAAAAAGGAGACTATGACCGACTCCTTTGTCCTTTGCGTTTCCAAAAGAATCCGAAAACTAACTGACTTTTTTTCTTTTATATAGTTCGCAATTTCCGTCATCTTATCTTCTAATTTAATTTCTTCCTGCCTGATTTCCCCGAATTGGCTGCGAATCGGATCCAGTTTATCCTGACGTTTGCGCATCACAAAAGAAAAAACTTCACTGAGCTGAGAAAGAGTTACATCGCCAAGGATTTCCATTGGATCTATCTCCTCACGATATGCCAGAACCTCATCCGGAAGATCCGATGATCTGAAAAAGCTTTTCATAGCTTCCCGCTCTCTCTCCTTGAGTTTTCCGGAAGCATATTTAAAGACCTTATATTCAATGAGCCTGCGAACCAGTTCCTCTCTTGGATCTCCCTCTTCTTTCTCTTCCTCCGGCGCCGGAAGAAGCATCTTGGCCTTAATTTTCAGAAGTGTCGCCGCCATCACAAGAAAATCACTCATAATATCCAAATCTTCTTTTTCCATTGCTCGAATATACTCTAAATATTGCTCTGTAATTTCGGAAATCGGAATATCATAGATATCAACTTTATTCTTTTCAATCAGATGCATCAAAAGATCCAGTGGTCCCTCAAATATATTCAGTTTAATATCAAGAGCCATGCTTTCTCTCCTTCTTCTTTAATGTAATACAGGAGATCTCGGGCTGATTCAGCAGACGAATTTTCACTGAATGATTTCCCAATCCTCTGCTTACAATCATCGTTGTATCCTTCTTTTGAAATTGCCCTGCATCGTATTGGGGAAATATCTGAAACTGCGGAGAGATCACTCCTCCTAGACCGGGAATTCTGACCATCCCCCCATGAAAATGTCCCGTAAGAACCAAATCACTGCCATAATCCGCATAAGCATCCATATAATTTGGATTGTGCACAAGCAGAATCTGAAAAACTTTTCCTGTATTTTTTCCCACTGCCGTTTCAATTTCTTCCCTTGTCATCTGCGGTACATGAAATCTGTGGTAAAACTTCTTCTCAAGATCAAATGCGGTCAATGATATGAAACCATCATCCGCGGCAAGGACAATGGTCTCATTGGACATATGCTGCACGCCGTACTCTTTCATTTTGTGAATATAATCCTTATATCGCACTCCGAAAATCTCTTCATTCCGAGCCAACCGAAGCTCATGATTTCCATCTGCATAATATACAGGATATCGCTTCGCCAATTCCTTCAAAAGCTCTAACGGGATCTCTTCCGAAACATTTTCTTGGCTGATTACCATATCGCCGCCAATCAGTACAACATCCGGCTTGCATTGCGCAATGGACTCCAAAAGCTTTTGATTCCTAGTCCCAAACTCCCTGCAGTGAAGATCCGTTAAGAATACTATGCGGTATCCGTCAAATGCCTTCGGTATCTTTTCTGAACCAATCTCATATTCTTCAATGACCAATCTCCTGTTTTCATAAATGCTTCGCATTATAATTCCGGCAAGTCCCACTGCCAAAATTCCTGCTGCCATCCATATCCATAAAGGAATCATAAAAGCCCCTTTTCTATCTTATTACTTCTTCTTGTTTGCTTCGCCGCTGCAAAGCATGGTGTTATTATTTATTTTACTAAATACAGAAACAAATTACAACTAAAAAACCAAAGGAAGAACCTATGAAGGCTCTTCCTTTGGTTTCTTTACGCTTTTCCTTGATTTTACCAGGCAGGAAAATAGATTATTCTATAATTGCAATCGTACTTCCGATTTCCAGATCTGGAAGTTCGGCTTTTTCCATACAAATCGTTCCCGGAAGACATTCTGCGTCTTCTCCGCCGAAATTATATGTAACATGTCCTAAATTTTTTAGATTTTCATTGGCTACATCTCCAACCTTTACGATTTGAAACTCTTTTCCGTCGATGACAAGCTTACATCCTGGTTTTACTTCTCCATTAACTGGATTTACATCGATGGAATAACAGAAATCCTTCAGTGTATCCGGCGCATTATCGCCAAATGTAACGAAGATTCCTTCCTCTTTAAACGCGTCGACCATAGCTCCTTTTCCTTTAATCGTTACCTGATACATCATAACTACTTTCCTTTCTTCTATAAAATCTTAATTCTTATTTTGCATAAAGCCCAAAACTTGCTAAATATCCAACCAGAACTCTTGGCACACCTGTAATAAATCTTGAATAAAGAACTGCCGGTACACCTACTTCTACTGTTTCCGGATCTGCCTCCGCAAGACCAAGTCCAACCGGTACGAAATCACATGCGCACTGTGTGTTGATTGCCATCAGCGCAGGAAGTGCAAGACTAGGCTCAATGTTTCCTTTTCCTATTTCAACACCGATCAAAGTACCGATGATCTGAGCAATTACCGCACCGGGTCCCAGCAGACAGCTCAAAAACGGAATGGAACAAATAAATCCAAGAATCACAAGTCCGATGATATTTCCGCATAACGGCTGCAGTAATTTTGCAAACCAATCGCCAAATCCTGAACCCTGAATGATACCGATCAACAAGGAAACAAATCCCATAAACGGTAAAATTGTATGCAGTACAGTATTTACAGATTCTTTCGCTGCACTATTGAACGTCGCAACTACTTTTCCGGCTCCCATACCAACTTTCTGAATAAAGCTTGATTTCCCGCTTGTTCCCATTGTCTCAGACACTTTTTTGTCCGCACTGTATTTAAAATCTTTTTCTTCTTTATTTGACTCCTGTGCCTGAATCGGAGTCTCAGCTCCATCTGCCAGCTCAATTTCATTATTGGTGACACCGGATACATAAATGTCTTCTGTAATATATTTTGCCATCGGTCCTGATTTTCCAACCGGATTAATGTTAATGGTCGGAATTCTCTTCTGCGGATAAATACCACAGCGCAATGTTCCTCCGCAGTCAATAATTACAAGGAAAATTTCTTCTTCCGGTACGGTTGTTTTAAAACCATTCACAGGACGGCAGCCTGTTAATTCTACGATTTTGGGTAAAATATCCGGCTCTGCTCCTCCCCCTGTTATATATAATAACACATCTTTTCCTTCCTTTGGTTCTACAGTTAACGGACCGCCAAATCCGCCGCTTCCCTTTCTGATTGTAATTGCTCTGTATTCTGACATAGTTTTTCCTCCTATATGATATCCATCCTATTTCAATTCATTGCTTAACTCAATTCCCTGCTGCTTCATTACCATTTTGGTTGTAAAATCTGTTGCCCATCCTGCAACAAAGTTCATAACAAGACCAACCAACATATAGCGAAGTCCCAATTCTGTCATATCCATTCCCAGTTTTTCAATTCCCTGAGCAATTCCCAAGTAAATAAAAATCTCTCCCGGATTAATATGAGAAAAGATTCCGCTGTTTGTATGGCAGTGATAAGATGCTGAAGCATAGTAACTTGGTTTCATTCTCTCCGGTAAAAATTTTCCCATTGATAATGCCATTGGATTTCCTAACATAAAAGCTGAAATAAACGGCAGAACACCATATGCTAAAATCACATTTCCAGAACAAACTTTTGCAAACTTATTGACACGTTCCTGACCAATTAAGGCAATGATCGTGTTCATTAAAATTAACAGCAGCAATACTTTCGGAACAATTCCTGAAACCCATCCAATAAATGTCTCCGCTCCTGTGTCAAACAGACCCATAAAACCCTTTGCACCATTAATAATAATATCCATAAAATACTCCTTTCATCTAGGCTTTTTTCTTGTGAACACCGTAGATTCTATCTCCAATTCTGGTTAAGAGTCCCGGTTTTTCCAAGATTTCGCCCCCGCTCATAATTGTATTGTAATTAGAGGAAGCATTCAAAACCGCTCTCCTTAGGGATACCCCAATTGTTTCACAATCTTCTTTTCCAATGGTCCCTACATTTTTCCCACGAAAGAAGTTCCATTCTTTAAACCGTGCAAACATGGTAAATCCCCGCATAAAGCATCCTTCGATAATCACACCTTCCTGATCAATGGCAAACATCACAATGGCTCCTGCATGAAACCCTCCTTTTGCCTTCCCAATGGCAACTCTTCCCATTTTCCGAAGCCTTGTATAATACTTATTAAAACTTCTCATCTGGACCATCTGCATCAAAAACTGCAAAATAAATGCTGCCAGCATTGCCACCGCAATGATCATAAAATATGACATATTTCTCCTCCTCTTTTAATCAAAAATATTGTTTTCTTCTGTAATATACAGTAATAATTCTCTATAGCTTTTCATATACCGAATCCGATCAATCACATTCGGATCTTTGGCAACTTCCAGAATGTCATCGTACAATCGAACTAAAACCATATCATTTTCCATAGATTCAGGAATTCCCAACATAATGACCAGTTTTACATGTTCATAATTTTCATCCCGAAGCTTTTCCGGAAACACTCCTAATCCTAGTGTCAGCTTGGACAAAAGATTCTTTGTATGGGGAAATGCAATATTCTGATCTAAAATCATTGTGGAATATTCTTCCCTTTCTGCGACCCTTTTTGCATAGCCTGCATCCAACTCTCCCTGACAAATGAGAGACTTTGCCATTGCCTCCACATTCTCTTCATAGGAAAGCTTTGAATCCAAAACAAAAAAACGATTCTCATCCAGAAGATTCAGAAACAGTGAATCAATTCCTCTGCGAATTGTTCGACCGGCATCTGATAAATATCTCATATTTTCAAATTTTCTCTGAATATATTCTTTGTCAAATACCTCTTCCATAAAAATGATCGGCGTCTTCGTATCCAGGTTTAATTCTGTGGTTGTTACAATGTAATCAAAGTCATTTTTTCTATATGATTCAAAATTTCCGTTATAGAAAAATTCAAACTCTGGTTCCACATCAAAAATCTTTTTTAATTGATTTTGAATCAGCCTTCCGATAATCTTTCCAGAACCACATACAATTGCAATTTTGCAGTGTTTTCGCTCCGGTTCCTGTTCTGTCAAAAAAACTCCGAAGTATGCGGCCAAAAATCCCATTTCATCTTCTGTAATTTTGACATTCTCCCGTTTCTCAATGACTTCTTTTCCTATTTCAGCCATCTTAAAAGCAAGTGTATATTGATTTTTAAAGTCTTCTGCCATTGCATTATGAATATGTAACCCATATTTCAAACGGTTAATCATAAAAAATACATGATAAACGAAATCATCAAATAATTCATTGGCAATTACTGTAACATCCAATTCTTTTTGAATACGCTCCAGCATTTCTATGATAAGATCCGCTACTTCTTCAGAAACTCCAATCCGCTGCTCAATTTCCTTTGTATTTGCAGGAGTCCTCATGCCCGCAATGGAAATGCATAGAAAAATACGCTCTTCTCTTGAAATTTTGTATCCCTTGACCTCTTCAATCTCTGTCAAAAACTCGTCCACAATCTCATATGCCTGATTTTCATAGAGCTCCTGATATTTTTCCTCCAGCTTCGTAATCCTGTGTCCGCTTTCAATCCGCTGAATCATCACTACAAAGAAGCGAAAAAAGAAACTAAATCCCAATGCATCCATGCCAAGCTTTTTTTGAAACTCATACAGTTTCTCCCGTACAATTTTCCCCAATGGAAAATTTAAATACAAATGCTCATAAACGTTTTCCAACAAGAACATTCGGATATGAAACTCGTCTCCTACAAGACTTAATCCCGTATTGGCCTTTCCTTTGATTTTTAACTGATACTTTCCGATAATCTTCCGAAGCTTATTGATATCACTGATTGCCGTTGTCCTCCCGACTTTCATCTCTTCCGACAAATCATCGGTCAAATACGGTTCTTCTGACTCCATCAGCTGCCAGAACAAATATGCCATTCTCGTCTGCGCCGAATTAAATAAATCGTCCTGCTCGAAAATTCTATTTCGTATTTCCAAAAAACCTTTTTGATCAAAAACAATTAGTTTGCATTCTCCTTTTTGACTGCTGATCGTCGCGTAGCCTCCCAACAGAAGGTTTAACTCTTTGATATCATTTTGAACAGTTTTCGTTGACACCTTTAACTTTCCTGCCAGTTTTTCAGTGCTGCATATAGACTGCATTTCAATATTTTTTAAAATTGCCGCGATTCTGTTTTCTTCTTGAAAAAATTTCATCGGTTATCCCTTTTATCAGTTCTCTATCTGAATTATCCTCTGGTTTTTCCTCCAGCTACATTAATTGTAACTCCATGGACATAAGAGGCTCTCTCGCTGGCAAGATAAACGCACATATCAGCAACCTCAGACAATTTTCCGGATCGTCCCAGAGGTGTTGTTGATGTTTTTGCATATCCAGCTCTTAAATCATCAATGGTTATTCCTCTGGTATAAGCCAACGCTGATTCATAGGCAATTGTGCGCAGCCCGGTAGCTTCCATAATTCCAGGCGCCACTCCTACAACTCTGACTCCCTGTTTTCCTAATTCCTTCGCCCATGACCTTGTTAAAGAATTTACAGCATTTTTTGTTGCTGCATAAACACTCTGTCCTTCTGATCCTTCTAAACCGCTCTCAGAAGACATATTGATAATTACACCCTCGCCTTTTTCTGCCAGAACACGTCCGACTGCCTGTGCGCAGAAGAACACTCCCTTTAAGTTTACATTGCAAACCTTATCCCAAACTTCCTCATCCAGTTCATACTGTCCTTTTGGATCTTTTGGATCAACCAGAAGACGAGGGATGTTGATGCCTGCATTGTTTACCAAAATGTCAATGGTTCCAAACGTTTCTTTGGCTTTTTTCACCATCGCCTCTACATCGGCAGCTTTTGTTACATCTGTCTTAACATAAAGTAACTTCCCCTCTGCGGCATCCAAATCAGGAGCCTCCGGCGCCATATCAGAAATGACAACATTTGCTCCGACTTTCAGGAATCCCTGTGCAACCGCTTTTCCGATTCCGGAAGCACCTCCCGTTACAATGACTGTTTTGTTCTCAAGCTTTAACCAAGATTCGCTCATTATAATCCTCCTTTAACTTTGCATCTCTTTGCTTCATGAGTTTATTATAATGAGCGCCTCATAAAAATTTAATGTGATCATTTTCCCGGCAAAAGAAATTTAGCGAACTGTTTTTAAAAATACTCCGCGGCAATCTTTTGAAAACTTGTCAAGAAATCCATTTTTTCTATAGTTTCCGACGCTGGTATTTTTTCCTTTTTCAGGATTTTGCCCCCGCTTTTATAAGTAATCATTCCAATGGTCTGCCCTTTTTTTACCGGAGCCTTCACAGAATATTTTTCAATTTTTTTTGTTATTTTAGAAGAGCGATTTTTAATATTTAAGATTTTCGTAGAAATTTTGGACGGATACAAAACGGTATCCTTTTTTCCCTTTTCTACAGAAATCTTCCCTATTTCTTTCGATGTGATTTCTTGATGAATCACCTGGCAGTTGGCAAACCCATAGTCCAGCAGCGCTGTAGCGTCCTTTATTCTTGCTTTGGAGTCATCACTGGCCATTACAACAGCAATTAAATCAACACCGTTTCTTGTTGCTGTGGCACTCAAACAAAACTTTGCAGTGCTGGTACTGCCGGTTTTTAATCCTGTACATCCTGAGTATTGCCGAATCATCTTATTTGTGTTGCTAAGACCAAATTCTGTTTCTCCCTTTTTAGTTTTATGGGTAATGGTATCCATCCAGATCTTAGTGTACTTAAAAATTTTCGGATGCTTTTTTGTAAGCTCTCTGGACATCAGAGCAATATCATAAGCCGTGGTCTCGTGACCTGCCTCATCCAGTCCGCAGGCATTTCGAAAGGTTGTATGCTTCATCCCCAGCCTCTTTGCTTCCTGATTCATTCGTTTTACAAAGCCTTCTTCGCTTCCCGCCAAATGTTCTGCCAGAGCAACAACCGCATCGTTGGCACTGGATACAACCACACATTTTATCAACGTTTCCACTGTCTGTTCTTCTCCCGGTTCCAAAAACACCTGAGAACCTCCCATCGAAGCCGCATGTTCACTGATCGTCACCTTTTCTTTTAATTTTAATTTTCCACGATCAAGATCCTGAAAAATTAAAAGCAAAGACATAATTTTGGTAACACTGGCCGGAGGAAGTTTTTTATCTTTTGCCTTTTCAAACATAACGGTTCCTGTATCTGCCTCCATGACAACCGCAGATTTTGCGGTCAGATCCAAAGCCGGAGCCGACACCTTCATCAGTTCTGGTTCACTGCCCCATACGGTGCTTTGAATCAAAAGACAAACCATCATAATTCCTGCTGCAATTCGTTTCATCATCCACCTCAAACACCTTATGTTATAATGTAGTATGAAAGAAAACGTTTTATACATTCTTTATGTAAAATTAAATTTTCTTATCTATATTATCAAAGAATTTTCTTTCTTTCAATGTGAATTTTTTCTAATTTCATTTTTGTGAAGAAAAAAGAAGGTCTCTCGACCTTCTTATCATCTTGGCTTGCTTCCCCAACGATTGGCTGCTTTCAGTTTTTTATATTCCTCATACGCTTCCTTCAGAATTTCCTTCTCGTTGGGAAATTTTAACAAGTGGTAAGCCTCGTGAAATTTGTAGTACCCTGAGTCCACAAAAAACTCTTCTCTCTGAGGTGTGGAATGATAATTCCCAGTCTCCATCAAATACCAGTGAACACTTTTTACGATCTGCTCATGAAACGAATAGAAAGAGTATTCACTTTTCCCGACGTATTTTACAATAGATGCATCCGCATCGGTCTCCTCTTTCACTTCCCTCAGCGCAGTCTCTTCATAACTCTCTCCTGCCTCAACAGTACCCTTCGGAAGTACCCAGCCGTCGTAACGATTTTTATAACTCTTGTACAACAGCAAAATCTTCCCTCTAAATATTACGACACCACCACAGCTCGTTGCCTCTGTCATCACAACCTCCTGTCTTGGGAAGAACTTAACATCTTCCATCCATGTGTGTCTTTCTCTAAAAATATTATACCTTGATTGCAGAATGATTTCAACAGGTATGCGCTATTTTAGTCAAAGAACGCATGAAAAACTTTATCCGCAATCGGCGCTGCGACTCTTCCGCCGGAGTCCCCGTCTTCCACTAACACACTCACCACAATTTTCTTCCCGTTTTTCTCCGCACATCCGATAAACCACGCGTGGGAATCTTTATCGCTGTTGTATTCGGCAGAACCTGTTTTTCCATATACATAATATTCCGAAGAGTATGCCCGCGTTCCTGTTCCGTTTGTAATGACTTTGCGCAGCATCTTCTTTAATGTCTGACACTCCGATACAGTTAATGGCTCTCCGATTTCTTCCTCTTTCGTTTCTTTAATCACTCCGCCATCTATGTTTTTAATATTTTCCACCAAATACGGCTGCATCATTGTTCCGTCGTTGGCAATGGCAGACATCACCATGGCATTTTGAAGCGGTGTAATTAAGGTTTTCCCTTGGCCAATTGCCGTATGCGCCAATTCATTGATGCCGGAATTCTGCTGAAAAGAAAATCGGCTTTTGTTTGCCAAAAGATTGATCGGCACTTTGGAATCGTACAAAAGATCTTTTGCCAACTGCTCAAAATCTCCTTTGTCCAGTTCTTCCGCCATATGAACAAACGCACAGTTGCAAGATTTTTCTATGGCTTCTTCCAAATCCACCGTTCCGTGAGCTTCTCCCCCATAACAGTGAATTTTAAGACTTCCAATGGTTGTATATCCTGTACAGTGATACGTAAATTTTTTATAATCCTGTTTATGCTCTCTCATATATTCCAATGCCGTAACAACCTTAAAGGTTGATCCCGGAGGATACAGTCCCTGCGTTGCCCGATTTAACAGCAGTGAATTCTTACTGGTATTTAATTCCTCCCAGTTTTCTTTTACCAGTCCCGGCCGATAATCGGGTTTTGATACCATCGCATAAACTTTTCCACTTTCCGGATCCATCGCTACAACTGCTCCCTGCTGTCCCTGCAACGCGTCATATGCAGCTTCCTGAACTTTCGTATTCAGCGTCGTATAGGCATTGTCTCCGATACTTTTTTCTCCTTTTAAATTGCTTGTGAACTGTGATAATAAATTGGCATTGGAAGTCAGCAAATTAAAATTACATTTCGATTCCAAACCAGATTTTCCTTTATCATGATATCCAACCACATGCGCGAACATTCGATTATAGGGATAATCCCGGACCTCCTCGCCATTTTCTGTAATGGTCTGTGCCAGAACTTTATCATCACTGCTGATAATTTTTCCGCGTACCACATATTTCTCCATTTCCTGGAGTCTTAAATTATGCGGATCTGTAATGACATCTTTGCTTTTCACAGCCACAAAATAAACAATATATCCAATTAATACAAGAAAGAGACCTACAAAAATATAGGTAATTTGCAAGATTTGACGATTAGCCTTTCGTTTCCCTTTTTGTCCGGATTCTCTTGGTCCGGTCTGCATAGAGTTCTTGATTTTGCTGTCCCTGCGATTCTTCCGCTTTAATACGCTCATATTCTTCTTCCTCACTATCTGCTAACATATACAGTCCCTGTATAATATTTAGTATAATCAATGTACTAATAACCGATGTACCTCCATAACTCACCAACGGAATGGTGACACCCGTTGACGGTATAAATTTGGTAACACCTCCAATGCTTAGGAAAACCTGAAACAGAAAACAAACGCCGAATCCAAGGCAAAGCAGCTTATTAAATAATTTTCTGCTTCTTGTGGAGATATCCATAAACAAAATAAAGCAGCTAATCAAAACCAGAATCAGGCAAATTCCAAAAATAACGCCAAATTCTTCACTGATCACAGAAAAAATAAAATCCGATTCCCGTACAGGAATATCAAAAGGTCTTCCTCTTCCCAATCCCATACCAAACCATCCTCCGGTTCCAATTGCAAACAATGACTGGCAAACCTGGGCGCCACGCCCCTCAATCATAGAAAATGGATCCTTCCACACTGCAACTCTCGTCTGCACGTGAGGAAAAATCAGGTTTGCGATCACTGCTGCCAGAGATCCTGATGCCAGACCACCAAACAGATAAGAGGCTTTTGCCGTTGCCACATAAAGCATCATCAAATAGATCATAAAATACAGCAGCGCGCCCCCCAAATCCTTCTCCACAACCAAAACCAGGACATAAAAAGCTGCAATGACTGTAATTCTCACCAAATCTTTAAATTCTTTGGCTCTGCATAAAAGCGCCGCCACAAAAAACACAAAAATAATTTTTACAAATTCTGAAGGCTGAAATGCCAATGGTCCAAACTTCACCCAATTATACGCCCCGTTAATGTTCACTCCCTTGACAAAAACGGAAGCCAGAAGCAAAAATCCCGCTCCAGCATAGATCCAGCCCAATCTGTCCCAGATGGAAATTTTGTGCATCATAAGAGGTATAATACTTGTCACAAGCACGCTTCCTGCTGCAATCGCAAACTGTTTCATAGCTAAATCAAAAGACAGCCTTGTTAAAATCACAAAACCAACTCCCAGCAAAAAACAGGTATTATTGATCAGCAGTCTGGAACATTTTTTATAAATTTTAGGAAACAAAATCATCAAAACTTCAAAAAATACAATTTGCGCCGCAAAAAACAGCAAAATTTTCAAATCAAATTCCCTTAAAAATAATACGGCGTAGCATAAAAACAAAAAGATAAACATATAAATCACCTGATTATCCAGCAAATCTCTTTGTCGTTCTTTATTTTTAGGTCGAAACACTGTATAACATGAAAGTGTATACACCAGACACATGATTAAAATTAAATATTTCACAACTGTTGTTATAATCTGTATCATTTTTATACTTATAAGATTCCTCTCGTCAAATGACCTTTTGTAAAGTCGCAAATCGGAGAGGTTCTTTCTCCTTTCTGAACAGCTTTCGCTGCATGTAATATTTTTTGTACTTCTTCGGAAGACTCTTTGGTAAAATGAAACCGATACGTCAACGGATTCAGGTCTTTGCGAAAATCTTCTTCCTTTCCAAGCCAGATTGGGGTTCCATTGTAAATCTCATTGACACAGTCACAGCACCGGTTGTGTACATAAAACTTCTTTTGATACCGATCTTTCAAGGTCATCCATCCATCTTTTTGATCACAGCTGCGTAAATTATTCTTAACACACTGTGCCGACACCATCAATGGCTGAAATCCATAGAAAAACAAATCTCCATCCTGAAGGCCTAACTGCGTCAATTCTTTTCGATGAAGTTCCGCCGGGTATGTCATTCTGACACTTCCCCGAAAAAGTTTTTGATATTCCGCAGCTGATCTCCGATTGTATGCATACAGCATATAATCAATCAGGACCTCCTTTGAATACCCTTCTTCCACCAGCCATGAAAATTCTTCGATGCTTCGGACCAGAAACCCGTCTACCTGATTTGAAAACAACAGATCCTTATACTCCCTAAGCTCTTCCATCTGACCTTTCCTTGCAATCTGCGGAAGCGCCACATAGCACTGTCTTCCTGCATCCTTCACTCTTTTCAAAAAGCACTGCAGATCCTGCTGCTTTTTCAGCTCCATCCATGACAAATAAATTTTCTTTATCTCTGAAACGTCCAGAACCGTTCCGAGAAGATCCAAAGTTTCCAGGGAAACGGTAAGCATTGGAACCCTCTCTGGCATTTTGTCGCATATCGGGTTGAAATTTAAAGCATTCTTCGGTGTTTCTTTGACTTCTCTGCGATATTTCATGATCTTTTTTTGATCCATAGCCGCAAAAGCTTCTCTTCGAATTTTCTTTAATACAGAACCCGGCACAAACAGTCCGTTCTCCAGACAAACATCAAGCTGTTCAAACTGATAGTGGGTCTCCCCGGTTTTCAAAAGCAGTCTTTGAACCTCATCCACGGCTGCCCCCTGCTTTTTGGCTCCTTCGATTACAGGTCCAAATACAGATACCTGATCTTCTCCTGAGTTTATAAAAAGTTTAACACATTGATCCTTCTTAAGTATGATTTTTCCCTTAAGATTTTCTTTCATTTTTTCTTTTAATTTTTGATCAATCCGCTCCGTCATTTTTGCATTCCACATTCGAGAAAGTTCCATGCCTCTCCGGAGCTTTTTCATTCTTTGCCCATTTAATGTGACCAAATCTCCTTCTTTCCACGAAGAAGGACTTGTTAAATCAATTTTTTCGTCTGCCGAAATCCGAATTTGCAAAACATCACCCTTACAGATTTCTTCTTTGGCATGAAATTTGATTTTTCCTTTTTCTAATTTCTCAATTCTTCCTACCAAAAGCCCCTGATGATCCGGACGTTTCATACTCATCATCTGCTTCCCATGATATTGACGATAATATCCGTCTGTAAAGCCTCCGCGGTGAAACAATTCTTTCAAAATCTTCTCATCCTCTTTTTCCACCTGATAAGGAGCCCCGCTTAAATACAAATCAACATATTTTCGATAAATCCTTGTGACTTCCCCTACATATCGCGGTCCCTTCATTCGCCCTTCAATTTTCAGAGAATCTACACCATGATTCAAAATTTCCGGTAAAGAAGCAATGGTACAAAGATCCTTTAAACTTAACGGATACGGATCTGACTTTCCATTCCCTTCCTCTAACGAAAACGGCAAACGACAGGTTCCCGCACATCTTCCCCGATTACCGCTTCTCCCGCCAAGCATACTGCTCATAAAACACTGTCCCGAATAACAATAGCACAACGCTCCATGAACAAAACATTCCAGATCAAGCCCCGTATCCTCCTTAATTGCCTGAATTTCCTTCAACGACAATTCTCTTGCCGGGACAACGCGTTTGATTCCCATTCTTTTTGCCAGTCTCGCGCCGTAAATTCCGGTGATTGTCATCTGTGTACTTGCATGAATTTCCAAATCCGGAAACCTTTGACGAATCAGAGAAACTGCGCCCAGATCCTGTACGATCACCGCATCCAAACCCTGTTCATAAAACGGCAGCAAAAACTCAGGAAGTTTCTCCAGCTCTGAATCTTTCATTAAGGTATTTATTGTCAAAAATACTTTTTTCCCAAATAAATGGGCATAATCCATACCTTCACATAATTCTTCCCTGGAAAAATTCCCCGCATACGCTCTGGCTCCATATAGTTCTCCGCCTAAATAAATGGCATCAGCGCCATTGGATACCGCCGCTTTTAGGCAATCCACAGAACCTGCCGGTGCCAACACTTCTATTTGTCTTCTCATACTTAAATTCCCTTATTCTTCTTCCGGCATTGGCATTTTAAAGTGCTCATACGCATACCGGGTTGCAACTCTTCCTCTTGGTGTTCTGGCAATCAATCCATTTTGGATTAAATATGGTTCATAAACATCCTCGATGGTTCCTGCATCTTCTCCAACCGCTGCTGCTAAGGTATCCAGCCCAACCGGCTTCCCTTCAAACGTTTCCATCATGGTCCGAAGCAATGTTCTGTCCGTCTGATCCAAACCAATGGTATCTACCTCCAAATGATTCAGGGCATCCTCTGCCGTTTCCAACGTGATTCTTCCATCGTACTTTACCTGAGCAAAATCACGAACTCTCTTTAGCAGCCGATTAGCAAGACGCGGCGTTCCTCTGGATCTCCTCGCAATTTCCAGCGCCCCCTCTGAACTGATTTCAATTTCTAAAACCTTTGCCGAACGCTCTATAATGGTCTTTAAGTCCCGGCTATCGTAAAAATCCAACCGATTTACCACTCCAAAGCGGTCCCTCAATGGTGCAGTCAGCATTCCTGCTCTCGTTGTGGCCCCTACAAGAGTAAAGCTTGGCAGTTCCAGACGAATTGATCTGGCGGCCTGTCCTTTCCCTACTAAAATATCAATGGCATAATCTTCCATCGCTGGATAAAGAACCTCCTCCACCTGTCGGTTCAATCGATGAATCTCATCAATAAAGAGCACATCTCCTTCCTGAAGATTGTTCAGTAATGCTGCAATTTCTCCGGGTTTTTCAATGGCAGGTCCGCTGGTTACTTTTAAATGAACTCCCATCTCATTGGCAACAATTCCCGCAAGGGTTGTTTTTCCCAACCCCGGAGGCCCATAAAACAATACATGATCCAAAGATTCGCCTCTGCTCTTGGCTGCTTCGATAAAAATTTTCAAATTTTCTTTGACTTTTTCTTGTCCGATATAGTCTTCCAACATCTGTGGTCGCAGATGATTTTCAATTTTAATGTCTTCCTCCACCAATTCTGTGGAAATTATACGATCTAACATATTCCTTCCCCTATATCATCATATTTTTTAAGGCTTTCTTTAATAAGTCTTCCGGTTCCATGGTTTCTGCGTTTTGAACCTTCCGTACAGCCTGCGCCGCCTCGCTCTTAGAATATCCAAGACTCACCAATCCTTCGATGGTAATTGTTACTGCATCATTTTCACCCGAGATTTCCTGAAAAATTTCTAATCCCGAATCCTCATCCATCTCGCCAAAACTTAATTTATCTTTTAATTCCAAAATCAGTTTTTTGGCTCCTTTCGGTCCCAGCCCCGGAGCTTTGGAAATCATCTTCACATCCTCGCTGATCACCGCCATTTTTAATTCATAAACAGAGAGCGTTGACAAAACCGAGAGTCCAACTTTCGGACCAATTCCATTGACGCCAATCAGAAGCTCAAAAGCCTCCAGCTCCTCTCTGGTTGGAAAACCAAACAAACTCAAGTGATCCTCTCTCACATGCATGTGTGTATAAATTTTCATTTCCTGCCCGATTTTTAATGACTCTTCGCTTTGCATCGGTATCATCAACTGATATCCGATTCCCTGATTTTCAAGCACGATTGCTCCCGGTTCTTTCTCAGTGAGAATTCCCTTGATATATGAAATCACAATATGTACTCCTTCTGTCTTTTCTTTGCTCTTTTTCTCCATATTATAACACATATGTTCCCCTAATTCCTAGAGATTGAAAAAAAAATCTAAAAAGTCTATAATAAAACCACATCTCTAGAAAGGAGCGACCCTATATGCCAAACAAAACACAACCTTTATTTTATGACATCGAAACCACAGGATTCAACCCGGATATTTCTGCTATTACAGTCATTGGCTGCTGTCGTGAAGACGGTAAAATCATTCAGTGGTTTAACGAGGACGGTTTTTCTCAAAAAAAGATTCTTCAGGACTTTCTTAATTTTCTTTCGCCTTCTGATACTCTGATTTCTTTTCATGGCAAAACATTTGATCTCCCTTTTTTAAAATTTAAAACACAGGAATTCGGGCTGGACAACCCCTTTGAAACTTTGCCTCACATAGATCTTTATCAAACTTTAAAGCCTTTTCGTCATCTTTTTCCTTGCCGGCATTTTCGCCAGAAAGATCTGGAAGCCTGCCTTCATATTGTGCGAACTGACATGCTTTCCGGCAAAAAACTGGTTCAAGCCTATCATTCCTGGCTGGAAACCGGAGATCATACCTTCAAAACACAGCTTCTTTTACATAATCAGGAGGACCTTGACGGGCTTGGAGCAATCTATTCTCTTCTCTGCTATCCATCACTTCTGCAGGGAGAGTTTCAAATAACATCTGCTTCTTTTGAAAATCACCAGTTTTGTGCTTCCTTATCCCTAGATACTCCTTGGCCACTGGATGCTATTTTTGAAGCAGATCAAATAGCCTTAAGCATCCATAAAGCCACCGCATCTTTTTCCTGCATGGAGCATCAAGGGAAATTGAAACACTATCATCCGGATTTTAAAAACTATTATTATCTCCCTCAGGAAGATTTTGTAATTCCGAAATCCATGAAATCTTTTGTCGATGCCTCCAGCCGCATTCCCGCATCCCCAGAGCGCTGTTACTCCAAATTTGTGCCAGGAAATTCTTTTTTGTGTGACCCACATGCGCTGCACACTTTCTGTAAGGATAATATTTTCTATTTATTAAAAACCAACGCATCCATAAAACTTTGAAAAATTTGCTCCGCTTCGCACTCATCCTACGGAGCATTTTTGTCGGATCAGAAATTTCGAAAAATTTCTGATTCAACAAAAAATAATAAGATGCATCTTTGAAAAAGATGCATCTGGTTATACTTTCACTCTTTATATTGTCCCTTTTCCAAAAACCTGCTTACCGATCTTTCGTATCGTTCGATGTTTTCCGATGATTTCTTTTAGCAGATCCACAGAGCGGTTCACCACCAATTCCTCCGGGAAGCCAATTTCTTCCAGAAGAACACTGACATGGTCGAAAACACCCACCGCATCTGCAAAGTGAGAATCTGTATCCGCGACGACCATCACATGCTTCTCCCTACACAACTTTAACATCGTCTGAAGATTTTCCCATGCATTCCTTCTGGAAGACAGACAGTCCAAAGAACTATTATTGACTTCCAGAAGTGTATGATGTTCTTTTGCCGCATCCACAATTGTTTCGTAATCAATCGGGATTCTGGAATCGTCAGGATGACTGATAATATCAATCATAGGATTTTCAATCGCTTTTACATAAGCATTTGTATTTTGTGCCACCGTTCCCACTTCATAGCAAAGATCATGAATTCCGGCAATACGAAGATCCAATGTCCGTTCTATCATTTCTTCATCCATACTCAATGTTCCGCGCTCATCTAAAATATTGATTTCGGCTCCAAGCATCAATTCAATTCCATATATTTTTCTTGGAATGACTTTCATATTTTTAAAATAAATTTCATCACAGGTTCCGTCAATTCCCTTGGCATGTTCCGTAATTCCCAACAATTCCAGTCCTCGATCTGCCGCAGCCTTTGCCATTTCCTGTACGGTAGAATATGCATGTCCGCTGGCAATCGTATGAGTATGCAAATCAAATTTAAATTCCATAAAAACCTCGCTTTGCTGTTATGATTATCGCTTCTTTTTAGTTTCATTATACATCAAATCATAAGATTGTGAAGCCTCATACGACTAAAATCACGTGCTTCCTGTCTGCGCCAGAGTTTCAATCAATGTTTTTTATCTCAAGATGTTTCAGAAATAACCATCTTGCCGTGTTACCGTGAGTATTTTGAGCGCGTCTGAACGCCGAAGCCGGGGCTTACAGTCTACAAGCAGATAAAAAGTCCAGCGGTGTGATGTCAAGAGATAAATAACATAAAAATCATATATTTTTGTATATATCTCATGAAGACAAAAAACACCCACCTAAGCCCTGTCGACCAGATTTTTAAAAATGAGCAGGGCGTAGCTCATCAGCAAATAGATGAAATCTACTTTGCTGGACAGTAT